>JBDLUG010000006.1:0-21387 GCA_039805405.1 Bacteroidota bacterium | reverse complement strand
GAGCACTTGAGTGAAATCGCGTCCATCCTCTTCTTTTTGCTGGGGGCCATGACCATCGTCGAAGTTGTGGACGCCCACGAGGGCTTCTCAGTAATTACCGACCGAATTCGCACGAGCAAACCCGTGGTGCTGCTGTGGATTATCGCATGGCTCACCTTCTTCATGTCGGCCATTCTCGACAACTTGACGACCTCAATTGTCATGGTTTCGCTCATTCGCAAACTCATTAAGGACCAAAACATGCGCTGGCTCTTTGGGGGTATTATTGTGATTGCGGCCAACTCGGGCGGAGCCTGGTCTCCCATCGGCGACGTCACCACCACTATGCTGTGGATTGGCGGCTACGTTTCGACCGGAAACCTAATCTCCTACATCTTCTTACCCTCTGTAGCTGTGCTCCTCGCGCCGCTGCTCTACCTCACGTTCACGCTCAAGGGTAGCATCGAACGCCCCGATGAAGTCGCCCCAACTGCAAGCCACGACGCCGTGTCGCAACGCGATAAAATAACTGCACTAATTGTTGGATTGGGCGGGCTTCTTTTTGTGCCCGTGTTCAAGACGGTAACGCACCTTCCGCCGTTCATGGGAATGATGCTCAGCCTCGGAATCATGTGGGTCGTGACCGACCTCTTGCACCGTCGAAAAACTGCCGAGACCCGAAGTGAATTCGGTGTACTGGGCGTCATTCGCCGCATTGACACGCCTTCGGTACTTTTCTTTCTCGGAATCTTACTCGCGGTCGCCAGCCTTCAAACTGCAGGCCAACTAAAGGACCTCTCTGGTGGACTCGACTCCGCTTTTGATACTTCGACCGAGTCCGGCGTCTACCTCGTGGGCGGCATTATCGGTCTCCTGAGTGCCATTGTGGATAACGTTCCCCTGGTGGCCGCAGCCATGGGCATGTACGACATGGTTCCCGGAACCTTCTTTGCCCAAGATGACTTCTTTTGGAAGTACCTCGCGTTCACCGCCGGCACCGGTGGTTCTGTTCTGATCATCGGTTCTGCTGCGGGCGTTGCCGTAATGGGACTCGAACGCATCCCGTTTGGCTGGTACCTCAAGCGCATCTCGTTTCTAGCCCTTTTGGGCTACGTCGCGGGGATTGCGGTGTACGCCATCCAGCGTTGGATTATCTTCGGTTGATAACTCGCAGACTTCGGCACTGAATTTGTTCCGAAGTCTTCGGAATTTAGTGCCCTATGAATTTGCCTTTTCTTCAAATCGAAATGCCAGCAGAAGCTACTTCTGCTGCGATGCCAGCGGAACCCGTTGCGACAGAACAAACAATGACCATCATTGACCTCATGTTTTCAGGAGGGATTGGGGGTCAAATCATTATGGGATCCATGCTCCTACTTTCGGTGCTGATGGTGTACATTTTTGTGGACCGGTGGTCTGCAATCAAGCGCGCGAGCAAACTGGACGATAAATTCATGCGCGACATCAAAGACTTCATCGCCGCGGGTAATATGCAGTCCGCCCTAAACACATGCGAACGAAGTGATACGCCAGTGGCCCGCATGATTGCTAAGGGGATTAAGCGAATTGGTAAACCACTACCCGACATTTCAGCATCGATTGAAAACCAAGGCAAACTTGAGATTCAGCAACTCGAGCGCAACATGCCCTACCTCGCTACGATTGCAGGTGGCGCTCCGATGATCGGATTCCTCGGAACCGTCATCGGTATGATTCTCTCATTCCGCGAAATGGCCAATGCTGGTGCAGGTGTGCAAGTTGACATGCTCGCCGAGGGTATTTACGTGGCATTGACAACCACTGTGGCCGGTCTTATTGTCGGAATCATTGCCTACTTCGCCTACAACTACTTGGTAATGCGCGTCGAGTCGGTAATCTACAAAATGGAAGTTAGTGCGACCGAATTTCTGGACCTTCTTCACGAACCTATCTAGGCTATGAATTTACGCAGCCGCAGCAAGGTCAGCGCTGAGTTCAGCATGTCGTCCATGACGGACCTCGTGTTTCTGCTATTGATCTTTTTTATGCTTACCTCGACCTTAGTGACGAGTAGCGCACTAGATGTCATTTTGCCAAAGAGCAAAGCTCAAAGTGTTAATAAAGCATCGATCACGGTGACCATTGACAAGGATTTGAACGTGAGCGTCAACGAGACCGTAGTCGCCATGGACCAAGTAGAAATGCAGCTCCTCACACTGGCAAGTCAAGATCCAGAAATGGTCGTAATCTTAAGGGCCGACGAGTCAGTTCCCACCGGTGAAACGGTGCGCATCATGGACATTGCCTACCGCAACCGACTGAAGTTGGTTCTTGCGACCGACCCTCGATAGAATTTTACGTCACCGCATGAGCCAGCTGCACGACAAGAAGGACCGCCAGAAAGCGTTGGTGACTACGTTTTCGGTGCATGCCGTGTTGTTAGTGCTCTTTGCATTCTTTGGCCTTGAATATCAGGACCCTGCACCAGAATACGGCATCCCCGTGAGTTTTGGCACTTCGCAGGACGGCGCGGGCGACGACGTGGCAGCGCCCGAAGGCTCCGACGCGCCATCGACCTCAGAGCCCGTTTCGGCAGAATCCGAGGTGGTGACGCAAGACCTGGTAGATGCGCCCTCAGTGTCGTCAGAGAAACCCAAAGAAACCAAGGTGGAACGCACGGTAGAAAAGCCTGCCGCGCAAACGCCCAAGCCGTCTAATGAGCTATCCAACCGCCTTAAAGGCTTTGGAAAGCCGGGCGGTACGGCAGGTGGCACGGGCAGCGGGCAAGGAACCACTACGGGTGGAGGAGACCAAGGTTCACCCAACGGATCAGGAAACGGAAATGGAACCGGTGGTTCAGGTGGCGGTAACTACCAATTAGGAACCCGTTCCGCACTCGATCGACCCAAGCCCCGCTACGACTGCGACGGGGAGGGTATCGTAGTAGTTAAAGTCTACGTTGACCGCAATGGAGTAGTCAAACGTGCTGACGGCCAAGGCCAAAAAGGATCCACTACTTCAGAGGAATGTCTGATTCGCCGCGCTGAAGAAGCCGCACTTAAAACCCGCTGGCAGGGCGACGCCTCAGCCCTCGAGCTTCAAGTCGGGACCATTCGCTACAACTTCCAGCGGACGTAACCAATGAACCGTTTTGACGAAGCCTGCGACTGGCTCGTCCAGCGGTTACCCATGTTCCAGCGGCAGGGTGGTACGCCCGCGACCTATCGTTTGGACCTGAGCAAAACAGTGGCCTGGCTCGATCGGCTCGGCAACCCCCAGCTCGCGTACCCCTGCATTCACGTGGCCGGTACCAACGGCAAAGGCTCTACCTGCCACATGCTCGCCAGCATCTTTCACGAAACGGGCAAAGTGGTCGGCCTGCACACCTCTCCGCACATGCTCGACCTGCGCGAACGCTTTCGGGTGGGCGGACGCCTCGTTCCCGAGCGCTGGGTAGCCGACTTCGTCGATGCCCACCGTACCGACATCATTGAGCTCGACTTGAGCTTCTTTGAGGCCACGGTGGGAATGGCCTTTGCCGCCTTTCGCGATGCCCGAGTCGACATCGCCATTGTCGAGGTGGGCATGGGCGGACGCCTTGATTCAACCAACGTCGTCACCCCCCTCGTGTCGGTGGTGACGAGCATTGGCCTCGACCACATGGCCTTTTTGGGTCCGGACCGCGCCAGCATTGCGCGCGAAAAGGCCGGAATCTTCAAACCCAAGGTGATGGCGGTTGTCGGCGAGTCCGATCCCGAAATTTGGCCCGTGTTTCAAGAAGTAGCCGCGGCGCTTGACCGGTGCTACGTATACCCGATTGGACCGCACGACCAGGTGTTTCCAACCGATCTTCAGGGCGACTACCAGGTCCACAATGCACGCACGGCCATTATGGCCGCGCGCATTGCCAAGCCCAGCATTCACGACTCCCAGATACGGCGCGGACTCCTTCGGGTGGTCGCCAACACAGGTCTACGCGGGCGATGGGACATTCTTGAAGAGGGGAATCCGCTCGTCGTCGCTGATTCCGCGCACAATGCGCACGGATGGGTTCCGGTGATGAAGCAGTGGAACAGGGTTCGCGCTGGGTTGCGTTCCGCGATGGTGCTCGGAGTCGTCAGCGACAAAGACACCGACGAAATGCTAGCGAATATTCCGCAAGCCTGCACGGTGTATGCGTGTGCGCCGGCGATTCCGAGGGCATTGCCCGTCGCAGAATGGGCCACACGGCTGCGCGACGCGGGACGCAAGGTCGTGGAATGCGGTTCTGTCGCCGATGCCATCAACCGCGCAAAAGCCGACGGATTTAGGGCAATTTATGTGGGCGGATCCAGTTTTGTCGTCGCCGACGCCTTGGCAGCCTACAGGGACGGACTGGTGAGCAAACGGCGCTCAGCCTCAAGGGACTGAAGCTTGGCCGAGGTCAGTGTACGCTTTTGTACGGCCTCGAGGTACTTTGTTTCACGGCTTGCCAAAATGAACATCGTGCTCTCGCCGAGGGCAAAACGACGGCGCTCCTGCTGAAGGAGCGCATAGGCGGCGGTCTCTGACGCCGTAAGCGCCTTGAGTTCAGCGTCGAGTGCCTGAACCTGCTGTGCAAACTGGACCCGTACGACGTCAAACTGGTTTTGGGTGGCCGTCGCATTGGCCTGGGCGGCACGAAGGCGCGCTTGCGCACCAGCCAGCTCGGCACGGGCCTTTTGGTTGAACAAGGGCACCGTCAGACCAACCTTCCACTGCACGGCTTCGGGGTTCAAGGCGCTTCCGCCCCACTGCAGCATACGGTAGTCCACGTACGGAGCCGGCAGCCACTGCGCCCACGCGGTGGTGGTAGCGAGGCGTTCGCGGCGCAAGGCGGAATTTACCATCTCGAGCTCGGGAACGTTGCTTGACTCAGTCGGTGCGCTCAAGGTTCCAAGCACCACCGGAAGCGACTGCGGCTTTTTTCCCGTGAGGTTCACGCCTGATGTATCTGCACCGCGGAGCATCTGTTCGACCTCAGCGATCGCGCCCGCAGTGAAGTTGGCCTGCATTGCCGCGTCTGCCCTGCGGTCCACCCAAGATAGGTAGGCCTCAAGTGTGTCCATTTCGCTGCGCTCGCCAAGGCGAAAGGCTTCGCGCACCAAACGAAGCCGCTCTGCTGCAACGGCGAGGGCCTCGTCCACGGCTCCCTGCACTTCAGTTTGAGCCTGCCAAAAGGTGTAGACCTTCACTGCGCTCAGCACGGCCTTACGCTCGGTACGGTCGAGTTTTGCCTCAGCGATTTCGAGGTTTCGCGTACTTGCACCCCACTCGTACTGGCGGTCGCTAAAAATGATTGCTCCGCCCAAGGGCGCCGAGATACCTAGATTGACGAGACCCTCTGTGGGGGTTTTGCGTTCCGGGTTAATGAAGGCACCCGTGCCCTGCGCGGCTCCGCCTACAAGGTCGATTCCACCCGGAAGCCCCACGCGGGCCTCAGCCCGGTCGAGTCGGTACTGAAGGTCGTTGCCGTAGTCTTTGCCTTCGCTCGACAGATTAACTCTAGGCTCAAATGCTGCAAATGCCGACATTCGCTTGGCACGGGCTTCCGCAACCTTGGCCTCAGCGACGCGCACATCTTGAGCGCGCTCCACCGCCGTTGCGACAAACTCGCTCCAGGCCATGGTTTGCGCCATCGCCGGAACCGCCACCAGCCAAAGCAAAAGCGCGCGCATTACTTTGACGACGCGTTTTTAGTTGACTTCTCACCTGGTCCGTTCGCCGGGAAGCCATTAAACTGCCGCCACAGCTCGTACCACAAGGGGACGTCGTTGAGCAGCAACGTGGCGTGCACGGTGGTTCCCGGACGGGCATTCGTGGGCCAGTCTTCAGTGGGTTCCAAAACGACGGCAAACAATCCGTCGGCATCAGCCTGAGAGGCGATGTAGCGAATCTTACCCGCGAACAATCCGACGCTCGAGCGCGGCCATCCCGGAATTTGCAAAATGGGCCATCCGTCAAGGGCACACAGTGCGGAATCTCCGATGCTCAGCAACGGAATGTCAAACGGATGCACCTTGGTCATCACCACCACTGGGGCGCCTTCAGGAGCCAAAAAGAGCAGGGGCTGGTCCTTTTTGACTGAAGCACCAGGCGCTACGTAGCTCAACTGCACCACAAAACCGTCGCGCGGAGCAACCAGGGCTCGGTTGGACTGACGGCGCTGGATTCCGCCCACTTTAATGTCGGCGTCGGCGAGGCCCTCTTGAGCTGACGCGAGGTCGGCAGCTGCCGTCGCCCGGTCGCTTTGGAGCTTGGCGACCTTCTCCTTCCACTCTGCCACCTTGCTGCGTGCGTTGAGGCGGGACGACTGCCAGTCCTGCATGGTGAATTCTGCCTTTGAGGTGGCCTCTTGGGCCTTGGTCTGGCGCTGTTCCCACTCGAGGCGCGATAGGGCTCCCCACTGAAACAAGCTGTCAGCCCGCTGTGCTTGAAGTTTGGTAAACTTTGCCTCGAGCTTGGCTGCTTGGTACTTGGCACTGTCAGCGCTCACCTTGCGCCATGCGGCCGCGATTTGAAGGGGCATCGCCCGCTGCGCCTGCAGAATTTGCTCGTCGAGGGCCAGAATTTTGGATCGGTAGCCCACCACCGCATCAGACTTTGCGTCACGACCTAATTCAGTATTGCTAAGAACATTGGGGTCCATGTACTCGGTCTTGGTCTCCTCGAGGAGTGCGAGGGTATCGCCCTTGCGCACCTGATCTCCTTCGCGAACCTGCCACGATGCCAGACGTCCATCCTCGGCCATCGCGAGGGGCATCATCCGATCCATCGGATCATCAAACACGAGGTTTCCCTCGGTAGCCACGGTTTGAGTCCATGGCAAGAAGAAGGCGAGCACGATAAAAACTGAAACCGCAATAATCCAGCGGCGGGGCTTGACCCACTGGTCCGTGGCACGTGTCTGAAGGTAGAGTTCGCGCAACTCCTTGGGAACATCTGAGTTCTCAATATCAAAGTCACTGAAGGTGCTTTGCTTGGACCATTCCGTCCAAAACGCCTTATCCAACTTGGTGATGGAGGTCAGCATGTCAAAAAGAGCTTCCGCACTCGCGACAATTTTCTCGAGGCTGGTGAGGATGGTCAAAAAGATGATTTCGACCGCAACGAACTGGCCAATCGATACGCTTCGGTCGACCACCAGCCATCCGCCCGCAATCAGCAAAAGGGCTGTGAGCGCGAGCCGAAGTCCAACCATAATACCGTTCATGCGGTACAGGACCCTAAAGTGGTCGCGGCGATTCTTTAGGTACTCAGTGAGCTGAAAGGTTACCTGACGGTAGGGCGGTTCAGCAAAGGCTCCCTGCTGGGCACGCTGCTGGGCAAATTCCTCGAGTTCGCGGACGACCTGGTACTTCTCAGAACTTTCGTCTATGCTGTACCCAAGTCCGCGCGTGAATCCGACGCGAAGCATCACAGCGGCCACCGCAAGGATGATGAAGGACACCGCTACGAACGAAAAATCATAGAGCAGCAAGAGCAAGAAACCAAAAACGAGCTGCAGCAAGGCCGCAGAGGCCGTCACCAAAATCTTTGGCAGCTCCTTTTGGATCGTAATCGTATCAAAAAAGCGGTGAACGCGCTCGTACCAGTAGCGGCGCTCGCCATCTGCCACCTCTTTGGGCATCGCGGCGAGAAAGTAGGAGGCGCTTCGCACAAAAAGTCGCTGCTGCACCCATTCAGAGAGTCGCATCTGAAAAAGGCCAAAAATGCCCATCAAGAAGCTCGAGACTACGACTAAAAACGTGAGAATGAGCCATGTGGACGAAAGACGTCCGCCCATAAGCTGACCAATGAGCGCTTGAACGCCAAGGGGCAGCATCAAACTGAATGCTCCACTCAGTACGGCGAACGACAGGATTCGAAAGATGTCCTTTTGGTCCCACTTTAACAGTGAGAACAACCTCTTAAATGCTTCGTTTGCTTTAGTGTGTGCCATGGCGCCGTGTTTACCAAACAATGTGCCGTGTCAGTTAGAACTTCCAACTCAGGCCTGTTGTACTGAACAACGTGAATTGGGGCACGTCGGTTCCCGCCGGGTAGGCATCATAGTTCAATTGACCGATAATGACGAGGCTCAAGTCGGGCCTAATGGGCGCCGACAGGCGTGTATTGGCCATGGCCCTGAGGTCTTCAAATCGACCAAACCTTGGCTGGTAGTAGGCCACCGTCGTCCAGCGCCACTGGTCCCACTGGCGGTCGAGGGACAAGTACGTGTTGAGTCGAAGGCTGTTTTCGGTTTTCCCGTTGAATGACTCAACGTCGTATTCGTACATCAGCAACGGGTTAATAAAAAACTTGATTCCGGGGCCAGATATCGCCGTGTAGCGCGGTCCGCCTCCCATATTGAACCGTCGGGCGATGCGCATAGGTAGGTTGCTCTGCCACTCCACAAAGTACTCTGCCGTGAGCTTTTCACTGTAAATCCGGTTGTAGCGCACGTGCATCATTCCGTTGCGCTCGAAGTCAAATTGGTTGTCGCCCAATCGGGTGGCCCAGTTGGCACTGGCGATTCCGTACCACACGTGATCGCCGGTTCGGCGGCTCATGTTGACCGACCCGTTGAGCTTGAGCAGCAGGGCCTGGGTTCCGCCAAGGTAGAATCCACCGTCGACGCGGCCGTGAATGTCTTGGGTTGTGTCGGATTCCGCAGCCCCACGCATCGCTTCGACATTGACGATTTGGGCATGCGCCGAGGCGACCAAAAGGGTGGCTAGTACAGTTACAACGTGCTTCACAGGTTCAAAAGTACCGAAATCATGCCGCGCGTATGTTTGCAGTATGCTACGCACCCTACTTTTTGCACTCGCCACAGTCGCCACAACCAACATTTGGGCCCAAACTGACGACCTCCAGCAACGGATTCAAGGTTTTCAAAACGACCTCAAGCAGGACTTTGCCGTGAAGACCCTCAACCTCAGTGGCGAGAATTTGGGAGCGCTCGAAGCCGACGAAACGGCCACGCGGACGCACTTCAAAATGGAGGCGCGCCAAAAGAGTGAAGACAACCTCGGCCGGTCCGTAAAGCGCAGCGTGCACGTCCAGGTTTTTTCGTTTGAATCCCTGGACGACCTCAACTGGGCAATGAAGCGATGGCTCCCTGATTTTATCGACCACAGCGCAGTTCGGCCCGGTCGCGACGTCAAAAACGTACCAAACGTGGACCCGTCTGTCGTTGTCATCGACGGAACGACGATCGCTGTCCTCACACTTAGCTGTAGCCAGTTTGACCTCGATTCATTTCGGAACTGGCGGCAGCGCATGCTCACCTACTTTGGAAGCGCATCCGCAGTCGTAGTCGAAGTCCAGGGCTGCGAGGGCCCACTCATGTGGACGAAGAACGCTCCGGACCCGAAGGACCGAACATGGAAGTAGGCCGAAGCCGCATCGGAATCAGCGATATGGCCACCCAGATGTCCTGAGCGTTCACCCGCACACGATCACCCCAGTCCGCGACTGTGCGCGCGACCCGCATCGTATGGTGCATGGACCTCAGGCCGTACCCACTCTTTCGGTGCCATTCCTGAACGGCATCGTTGGCCTCCTGTGAAAAATCACCGTGTGCGGCAAGTGCCTCAAGTGGCATTCCCGCGTTCCCCAGCCAAGGCCCCCTGGCCTTTTGGAGTTCTACGGCGCGCTTCATCTTGAAGCGCATCTCTTCCCACGGCACGGGAATCGTATGCCCTGTAGCATTGAGCGAAATCCCAATCTGAAAGCGGTCCAGAAAGGGTCCTGAAAAGCGCGCGAGGTACTTGTCCTTTCGCCCTTCAGAACAGCTGCAGTTCAGGTGAAGGTGGCCCGAAAAACCACAGGGACAGGGATTGGTCGCTCCAATCGTCTGCGGCGCCATTGCCCCTTCCCGGCTCCACAATGCTTCCATGGGCTTTCGCAGTACCTCGAGGCTGCGCAGGTTTCGTTCGCCGAGCTCGTCAAGAAACAAGACTCCGCTGCCGGCTGCCCAAAAGGCTCCGTGCGCACCAACGAGTTGCAGTGGAGACAGTACCGAGGACGGCTCAACAAAGGGCACGTTCGGCTCGACCGTCGACCTAATGAGGTGCACTGCTCGAGCAAATTCAGTTTTACCCACCCCGGGAGGACCCCATAAAAACACAGGATGCCGGCCAGCGGCCGCAAGTCCCAAGGCCAACACTACGTCGGGATCAAACTGCAGTTCGGGCCACGGTTCGGGTCTCGGGGGCCGAAGTTCTTCGGTGGTCAATTCTGGAACTTCGCCGTGCGTCAAGTAGGCAATGGCATGAGTCAAACTGGCCGCAGCTACCCAATTCGGAGCTGCAGACCGCCACCACGCGTTGGCTGGATAGACAAAGGGATCTTCGGACTCGTGGGGAGGTGCCGGGCGATCTGACTCGGCCATACTCAGAGCGCCCTTGAGGTCCAAGGTTCCCATCGCCACCGCCGCAAAGCGCATGGGAATTTGTCCCGAAGCCATCAGTACGCCAAGGGCAATTGGCAAATCCATTGACGTCCCGAGCGACCAAGGTCGCGTGGGCTGAAACGAAACCGTGATGCGCTTTCCCGGCCACTTGTAGCCAGAGGCCATGAAGGCCGCGTGAATGCGGCTCGGGGCTTCTCGGACGGTCGGGTCGCGGGTTCCGACCATATGAAACGAGAACCCCGACGTCGCCGCGACGTCGACGCGCAGGCTGTGCCAACGGCCGTCAGCCCAAGCCCATGTGTTTAGTGATGCTACCATGGGGCAAACCAACGGCGCACTTATGCCACTAGTCGGTTGCCAAACGTCTATAAATGTTTGTCGAGGGGCAGCGAACCCGTCACTCTTCCAAACCCCACGCCTGCTGAAGCTCCGGGTTCAAAAAGACGTGGCTGTGCAGCTGAAGGTCCGAGCTTTGAAAGAGCGCAAACCCGTCCAATTCAAGGTGGTAGTCGACCTCAGATTCGATGCTCCGAAGGATCCAGCGCTTTTGACTTGTGTTCCACAAGAACACGCCCAACTCATCAGCGCCCTCGGGAACCGGGCGAAAGCGCACGATGTCCCACTCGTACAGGTGGACGCGGTGCTTGTCGCGAATTCCGACCGATTCGTCAACTTGCGCGTAGTCCAGCTCGCGGCCCGTCCACCAAAAACCGTCGGGAGAATAAAACTGCGTTCCGTCGATTCGGCGCAGGTACCCCACCACACGGTTGCCAAAACGAAGTCGGTAGCGCTGTTCTTGCATACCATGTTAACCCACTGTATGCGTAATTGTTGCAGACTAAACTCCCAATTGCTGCAGCGCCTCGCGCACGAGTGCAGCACGAAGCGGAATTCGGCAGGCCCAGTCTTTGCGGCGGCATGAATCCGCACCTAAAATACTGCAGGGCTGGCAGCTCAAACGCTCGGTTGCCATGATGTGGCGAACTGGGCTCGGAGCGGCAAAACCGCCGACGGGATGGGTTCCGGCCCAAAGCGTGACCGCCGGAACCTGATAGCGGTACGCGAGGTGCTGGGCGGCGGAATCGCAAACGACCGCAGCCCGAGCCTGACGCCACAGGGCATCTTCGTCGGCCGCGGACAGACCGAGTGCCGCCCGAAATCCCTCAGGCGCCGCATCGTTTGGACCGCCCAAAAACACAGGCTCATAACCCTCGGTAGCAAGCTGTTGGGCGAGCTGCGCCGCTTGATCGAGCGGCCATCGCTTGGTTTCGCGGCTGGCGTGCGGGGCAATTAAAATAAGCGTACCGCTGCGCTCCATAGCTGCGAGCGCTTGGCTCTTGGGCCAGCCCAAGGCGGCCAACGCCTCGAAATGAAGGTCGTACGCGTTCGGGGCAGACATGGCTGACCCACGCAGCACGGCGCGTCGGGCAGTGCGGGGCTTGGCCACGCTGCCCTGCGGAATCTGCAGGATGCCCGCAATCCAACGGCTGCTGCGGGTCCGCACGTGGTTGTGGGCGTCGTACCAGGCAGAAAGGTCGGCAGAGCGCATCCACCCCCACCAAAACCACATGAGTGCAAAAAACCGACGGTACGGACCGCCGTCAACGTCGAGGCCGTGGACTTCAATGTTGGGATGCGCCGGAAGGCGTTCCGCCCAACGAGGACGCGTAAATAGTGTGATTCGATCACCCTCTGATGCAACCTGCGACAGGACCGAATGCAGCAGCACGACGTCGCCAAAGGCAGAAAAGCGAACGACGCCGAGGTGGCGATTAGCCTTGCCCGCCATAGAGCGCCGGGTTGGTCGCAGGGTCGTTGTACAGCTTGAACTGGCGGTAGGGCGTGTAGCGCACGTGGCCGGACTGAACGTCAGCCCACAGCGCGGCACAGGCCGCCATCAGGTCGTGGTGCTGGGCATTCGCCGCTTCGAGTCGCTGGCCGCAGGCCGCGCGGTGGTCGTCAGAGGCGTCGGTTCGGTCCACTTCCACGCGAAGGTGGTAGCGCTTGAGCTGCAAAATGCACAGACGGTCGAGTGCCCAGGCGAGGGATTCGGTGCGCACGGCTCCCTCGGCAGCCGGAACAGGTTGAAGAAGCTCGGCCAAGCGCAGGTCGAGGGCCTCTACCGCGTCGGTCCGCTCTTGGTTCAGTGCGTCGATGCGGCGTTTGATGTCCATCAACTGGTCGGTGGGCACGTCGCGGCGGCGAACTTCGTCCTCGAGGTGCCACTGTACGGTATCAATCCACGCCTTGGCGTACCAGGCTTGGTCCATGGTCCCGGGCTTGTAGGCCGGCGGACACGGAGCGTCCCATCGGTCGCGCACATGGTAGTCTTCGATGGCCGCCTCAAGCAGCGAAAGAATGCGGTCGAGCGTCACTTGGCCCCGTTAAACGTTTGAAGGCCTGCGTCCAGCCAATTCAAAAACACCGAGGGGTCGGGGTCGTAGGCCGTGTGGCCATTGAGCGCGTTCGGAGCCTCCACCGCCGGATCTATCAGCACGTAGTAGGGCTGGGCATTGGCGTTGAAGTACTGCGCCTGCAGGTCGCCCCACTTTTGGCCAATCGTCTTAATTTTTTTGCCGGTCGTTTCGCTCACGCGCTGTTCACCCTCGGCGAGCGGAGTGCGCTCGTCCACGTACAGCGACACGAGTACGACGTCCTCAGCCAAGCGCTGGCGCACTTCGGGGCGGGACCACACCTCTTCTTCCATCTTTCGGCAGTTCACACAACCCCATCCGGTGAAGTCGAGCAGAAGGGGTTTTTTGACCTTTAGCGCATAGGCGCGGGCCTCCTCGAGGTCGTTAAAGCAGGGCAGATTTAGCGGGCAGTGGGCGTCCTCGCTTAACTTTTTTTCGCCTGACGGCGCGGAACCGGATCCGAATCCGTTCGGGTTCTCGGCATAAAACGCGGGAGGCGGGAACCCAGCTACCAGCTTAACTGGCGCTCCCCAGATTCCGGGCAGCAGATAGAATCCAGTTACGAGAAACAAGACACCGGTCAGCATTCGGCCCACCCCGATCCCGCCCTTGGGCTCGTCATCGTGCGGCATGCGAAAGACGCCAAAGAGGTAGAGTGACGTGGCAAAGGCGATTCCGACCCAAAGGGCCAAAAAGAGTTCGCGCTCGACCCAGTGCTTTTGCCACACCATGTCGGCGGTGCTCAAGAACTTAAGGGCGAAGGCCAGCTCTAAGAAACCCAGCGTGACCTTGACGGTGTTGAGCCATCCGCCCGACTTGGGCAGACCCTTGAGCCACCCCGGGAAGGCTGCAAAGAGCACAAACGGAAGCGAAAGTGCGAAGCTGAACCCGAACATTCCGATGGCGGGTCCGAGAAGTTCACCGCTCACCGCCGTAGCGACGAGCAACTGCCCAATCAGCGGGCCGGTGCAGCTGAAGCTAACCAGGGCCAACGTAAAGGCCATAAAGAAGATTCCGAGCAAGCCGCCGCGCTGGGACTGGTCGTCGGCCTTATTGACCCACGACGACGGAAGCGTAATTTCAAATGCGCCAAAAAAGCTAATGGCAAAGACCACAAAAAGGGCAAAAAAGGCGAGGTTGAACCACGGGTTGGTCGCCATAGCGTTCAGCGCGTCGGATCCGAAGACCACCGTCACGAGAAGGCCAAGCACCACATAAATGACGTTGATGCTCACTCCGTAGAGGATGGCCTTGCGCACCCCGTCGGCCTTGGACTTGCTCTGCTTGAGAAAGAAGCTGACGGTCAGCGGAATCATCGGGAAGATGCAGGGCATGATCAGGGCAAAGAATCCGCCGAGCATTCCGGCTCCGAAGAGGGCCCAGAGGTTGACGGCTTCGGCTTCTTGGCCTTCGGCCTGAGTGGGCTCTTGACTTTCAGACTCTGCCGGCTCATCAGCGGTTGGGCTCGAGGGCTCTTGAGATTCGACCGCAGTGGGCTCTTGGCTCGTGGGCTCTTGTGCTGTGGCAGGAGCCTCTTTGGGGGCATTAAGCGTTGATTCGCCGATGAGTTCGGGTTCTGCCGCGGCCGGAACCTTAAACACCAAACTCACGTAGTCCGGCGGAAGGCAGCGTTCGTCGTCGCAGACCATAAACTCGACCTCAGCCGTGTAGGTGAAGGCGGCGTTACTGATTCGCCTGGCTGTGATCACGAAGTCCGCCTTTTTGGCAAAGTAGGCCAGCTCCATTCCGAAGTTCTTGTCAAACTCTTTGATGGGATTGGGCTCGCGGACCGGCCCCTCTGTCTTGAGGTCTTTGGACGCGGGCAGCGTGAACGCAGTCGGAATCGGACCGTCATCACCAATAAACTGCGAGTACACGTGCCAGCCGGCGTCAATTTTGGCGGTTGCTACTAACTCAAGCTTGCCACCGTCGAGGTTCCGCACCGAAGTGGACCAGGTTACGGGCTGAAGAATTTGGGCAAATGCGGCGGAACTGGCCAGCAGCAGGGCCGCGAGGGCGTAGAACAAACGATTCATAAGCTTCAAAGGTAATTCACAGTCCACCGGAGCACGTGCGCTGCGTCACTCGGAACCGCCAAAGCTTGGCTGAGTCGGATTCCGGGGATCCACAGAACCTCGCCTGGGGCTTCGCTCGCCGCCAAAACCACCACATCACGGCGCACTGGGGACGGAACTTTGGCCTCGGTAAGCGCATCGCTCACCTTTTTGCGGCCCTTGAGGCCCAACGGGTGGATGACGTCGCCCTCGAGCCACGGGCGCCACAGCGCGGCACCGGGAAGCGGAAGGGTCACGGGTTCAAGGGCGCTTCCGAGGTTAGAGGGGCGCTTGCGGAGTTCAGACACCTGTAGCTCGGCCGCTGCGTGCCAAACTTCGCCATCCCAGATGGGAATGCGAAGGGTTGATCCCACGGGGTACACGGGCACCGACTCCTCTTGGTCGCAGGGAACAAGAAGTAGGCCTTCGCGGTCTGCCCAAATGCGCCATCCGTCGCGCTCGAGAAAGGATCCCACCTGAGAATCAGCGAGGTGACGAAGCGCTTCGAGCTCAAACGGTGCGTAGGGCTTAAGCAACTGGTGCACAATGACTTCAGAATGGGGATGCGCCAAGGCATCTCGGTAGAGCACACGGGCTCCGGGCAAGCGACGACTCATCGCGGTGTAGAGCGCAGATTCGCGCTGAATGGCCACTTCAGCAAACTTTTGAAGGTGGCGCAGGCGGCGCATGGTCGTGCGGATTCCGTCTCGCACCTGCGGAACCGCCTGTTCAAGCGCAGGAAGCGCGTGGTGGCGAAGGTGGTTTCGGGTGTACTTGTCGCCTTCGTTGGAGGCGTCTTCGCGCCATTTCAGCCCCATTCGCTCGGCCTCGGCGCGGAGTTCAGATTTGTGAAACTCGAGCAAGGGTCGCCGCAGGTAGCCCTGGCTGGGCGCGAGTGAAACGAGGCCGTCGATGCCGGTTCCGCGCGAAGCAAACAGTAGAAACGTTTCAATCGCATCGTCAGCGTGGTGGGCAGTGGTAATCACCGATGCCTTGAGCTCGTCGCGCCACGCGAAGGCCGCGCCGTAGCGAAGGTCACGCGCCCTTGCCTGAAGGTCCGGGGCCGCGCCAAAGTGTTCGGGGGCGTTCACCACGCGAATCGGGCACGCAGTCTCGCGGGCCCAGGCGCGAACAAAGGCCTCGTCGGCGTCGGATTCCGCCCCGCGCAGCCCGTAGTTCACGTGCAGTACGTGAAGCGGGTAGCCATGAGCGAGCAGCGCCTCGGCCAGAAGCATGGAATCCAATCCGCCCGAAACCATGGCCACCACCGGCTCTGATGGCGGGCCGAGCAGCGACTGAAGCTGGGCCGACACCGCGGCGCGAAAGGGCGCCGAAGTTTTATTCCACCGACTCATTCCAAACGTTTTGAGGGGTGACTGCCTTGAGAAGGCACTCGTCCCATTCGGCCAACGGGTCTGCCGCAAGGGTCAACGCACTACCTGCCCATAGCTGCCATGAGCCAGTGGGCGCGTGGCCAAACAGCGTGCGAATCAGCACATTGAAGTCGGCGCTTCCGTCGGGCCGCACATAGCCCATCGCGCCGCTGTACCAGCCGCGGGGACGGGCCTCATGGCTGTCAATCAGTTCCATGGCGCGCAGCTTCGGGGCGCCCGTCATGCTCCCCATTGGGAAGCTCGCCGCCACCGCGTCCAGCCAATCGAGTCCAGGCTTGAGTTGGGCCTCGACCGTACTCACCAAATGGTGAACCGTTTTAAACGATTGGAGCTCGAGCAGCCGCGGAACCTTCACGGTCTGTTGCCCCGCCACCCGACTAAAATCGTGGCGTACGAGGTCCACAATCATTACGTTCTCGGCCTGTTCCTTTTCTGCCTGACGCAGTGCGGAACCTTCGGCGGCATCCTTCGCAGCGTCGGCATGGCGCGGTGCGGTCCCTTTAATTGGCTGGCTGCGCAGCTGTCCCTCGGGCGAAACCTGCAGGTAGCGCTCGGGCGATGCGCTCACCACAGAGAATTCACCCCACTTGAGCATACCACCCATCCCGGCTTCGGCGCGCGCCTGAAGCGATCGGTACATCGCCGCGAGGTTCACCGCGCCGTTGGCTTGGCTTCCCACACAGAGATTGACCTCATAAATATCTCCGCGAAACAAGTGAAACTTCAGAGAATCAGCCTGCTCAAGGTAGTCCGGCGCTGACCAATCCATGGACCACGAAGATGGTTTCTGGTTGCTGGTTTCTAGTTTGGGATCGCGCTGCTGAAGCCAGGGCTGGGCGTCGCCGTGCTCAACGACTGTTCCGTCAGCGCGGCATTCGAGGACCCACTCGGGTTCCCAGAGGGCAACATCGGGCATGCCGTGCCAGGCCTCACTACGCTTTGGCAATGATGGTTCAAAGGCATTCTTGAGGTCGTAGCCAAGCACGCCGAACCACCAAGTTGGCTTGCCGCGCCATGCGGCAGCAAGTTCGCTCCAGGACTCGGGGGATGAGCGTTCAATTCGGTGCACGGCCTGGCGGCCGCCCGCAGCGATCCAACGCAGCGAATTCAGTTCCTCTGCGGGAGCCGCGTCGTGTGTTTCGTAAAAGGCAAAAAAGTCCTCACCGGACCCGCGGCGCTGAAGAACATCTGCGAGGTCCGCCGGAGGGTTGGACCAAACGCGTTGCCTCCAGCCCATCGGACTACATGTGTATTGCTCGCTTCGCCGTAGCATCGAGGGCCGCCTCTTTGATGGCCTCGGTGTAGGTCGGGTGTCCGTGGCAAATGCGGGCCACGTCCTCTGCTGAGGCGCGGTACTCCATGGCCACGGCGAGTTCCATGATGAGGTCGGCTGCGCGGGCGCCAACAATGTGGGCTCCGAGCACCTCATCGGTGCTGGCGTCGGCCAACACCTTCACAAACCCGTCGGTATCGCCTGAAGCGCGGCTGCGGCCCAAAGCCCGCATGGGGAAATTGCCCACCTTGTACCCGCGGCCGCTGGCCTTCAGCTGCTCCTCGGTCTGGCCGACGCTCGCCGCCTCTGGCCACGTGTACACGATACCCGGAACCAAATTGTAGTCAATGTGTGGCTTCTGGCCGGCGATCTGCTCGGCAACCACGACGCCCTCTTCTTCGGCTTTGTGCGCCAGCATGGCTCCGCGCACCACGTCACCAATCGCATAAATATGCGGCTGGCTCGTCTGCAGGTGGTCGTTCACATCAAGGCGTCCGCGGTCGTCGGCAGCAATACCGGCGGCCTGGTAGTTCAGCCCGGCGGTGTTGGCCTTGCGGCCCACGGCCACGAGGCAGTAGTCGGCCTCAAACTCGACAGAATTGCCCTTCTTGTCGGTCGCCTTCACCTTCACCACATCGCCGTGGCGCTCGACGCCCTCGACTTTGGTCCCAAGGTGAAAGGTCATTCCGGTCTTGCGCAGCACGCGCTGCATCTCTTTGCCGATGGAACCGTCCATGGTGGCGAGGATTGAATCCGCAAACTCCACCACGGTCACTTCAGAACCGAGGCGCTTGTACACGCTACCAAGCTCAAGGCCGATGACGCCGCCGCCAATTACGACGAGGCGCTTGGGCACCTCGGGCAGGCTGAGGGCTTCGGTTGAACTGATAATCCGCTCGCCATCAAACTTGGCAAAGGGCAGCTCGATGGGCGTTGAACCTGTAGCTACGATGATGTGCTTGGCCTTCACGGTCTGCTCTTCGGCACCCGAAACCTTTACGGTGTGGGCGTCGACAAACGAACCAAGTCCCTTGAGGACCGTCACCTTGTTTTTGTTCATCAAAAAGTCGATGCCCGAGCAGGTCGTGTCGACTACTTGCTTCTTGCGGGCCATCATTTGGGGCCAGTTGATTTTGGGGGGCTCGACGTCGATTCCGTGCTCGGCAAACGCGTGCACCGCATTGTAGTAGTGCTCTGACGAATCCAGCAGTGCCTTTGACGGGATGCAGCCTACGTTGAGGCAGGTTCCGCCGAGGGTCGGATCCTTCTCGACCAAAGCAGTTGAAAAACCGAGCTGGGCGCAGCGAATGGCGCTTACGTAGCCTCCGGGGCCTGCGCCGATAACAAGTACATCGAATTCCATGGTGCAAAGGTAGGCCTCACGGGCGTGCGCGAGGGCGTGGCAGCGTCGGAATTCCGCCCGCAAACGGACCCTAAGAAGCCTTCAACCCGCGCAACCGGCGCACTAGCAGGCTCAGCAGCAAAAAGCCAAAGACAAACAGACCCCACTGGCCGATTACGTCGCCGTGGACGGCAAAAAAGCTGGGTTCAGAGAACGTGGGGACCGTAGCCCTGAGAATGCCCTCACGGTCCCAACCCAGGGACTGCTGAATCTGGCCGTCGGGGCCGATAATGGCTGAGATTCCGGTGTTGGCACTGCGAAGCACCGAACGGTGCTGCTCAATGGCGCGCAGTCGGGCGTAGTGCAGGTGGGCCACGTGACCCGAGGTGTTGCCCCACCATCCGTCGTTGGTGATGATGGTGAGTACTTCGGCTCCGGCGGTTGAAAACTCGGCGGCATAGGGGCCAAAATCTTGCTCCCAGCAAATGGGTGCGCCGATGCGCGGAAGGTCTGGGCCCGCCTCAAACACGGCTCGCTCGGTTTGGGTGGCGAGGGTGCCACTGGTTCCGCCCAGCGAAAGAGTCAGGTCGCCCAGCAGCCCGCTGAGCGTGTGCACCATGGGCATGGTCTCGACGCCAACCACCAACTTGCTCTTGCGGTAGACCTGAAGCGGTAGGCCCGCCCTAAAAAAAAGGGCGCTGTTGGCCCAGCTCACGTAGCGGCGGTCGTCGATGCGGCGGGCTGCGGGGTTTTCAGGTTCAGGACCGTGCAGCCGGTAGGTTGTAGCCCCCAAGACGACGCCCCAGCCCTGGCGCAAGAGGGGCTCAAAAGCAATCAGCGAAGGCCAGTTGGACGCATAGATTTCGTCGATGCCTTCGTGCAAAAATGTCTCAGGAAGCACAAGGAGACCGGGAGCAGAGTCGGCCTGAGCCGCGGCGCGATCAACCCACGTGCGCGCCTGCTGAAGGTCTGGAGTCTGAAACTTTTGCGTGTATGGGTCGACGTTTGGCTGAACCACGAGCGCACGAACGCTTGCCTTGGGCGCTTGGGCATCGAGCCACGAGCCCAGTGCGTAGCTCAGCACAATTGGGCCTAAAATCGTCGCAAGCAGCACGCGGCGCATGCGGCGTGCTCCGCCCTCAGCCAACTGCCAGTAGACAATGTTGGCGATGAGCAACCAAAGGGTTCCGCCCCGAGGCCCTGTCCAGGCGTACCACCGCACCCAGTGCGGCACTTCGGCAAAGGCATTGCCTAAATTCAACCACGGAAAGCTAAAGGCCCAGTCGTCGTGAAGGATTTCGATGGCAAGCCAGCCCGTAACCCAGATCCAGAGCGCGGTGCGGACGCCAACCTGGCGGGCGGCGTAGCTGTACAGCGTCCAGACCCCGGCCATGAGGGTTCCGTTGATCAAGATCGTCCCCAGCACCCCCGACCAGTGCGCGCCGGCGACCCACCACGTGGTTCCGAGGTTAAAAAGCGCCATGCTCAGGTAGGCCCACGCGGCAAAGTGGCGGAGTTTGCGCTCGCGCATCCGCGCTTCGAGCACGAGCATCGGAACCATAGAAACCCACAGCAACGGTGCCAAAATGGGGAATTCGTGGTAGCCCAACGCGCCCGGCCACGCAATGCTTAAAAGGAGCGGAGTGAGCAGGGCCAAGGCCCAAT
Source organism: Bacteroidota bacterium (assembly GCA_039805405.1). Lineage (GTDB taxonomy): Bacteria > Bacteroidota > Bacteroidia > Flavobacteriales > Schleiferiaceae > TMED14. The sequence continues at coordinate 870 of JBDLUG010000006.1, read as the reverse complement.
TCGGAAGTCGGTTAAAGATCGCCATGACCCCAAAGGTAGCGCCGTACTTTTGTCAGATGCGATGGATTCCGAACGCCCTCACCTTGGGCAACGTGGCGAGCGGCATGGCCGCCATTTGGTACTTGATGTTTCAGAATTTTGAGTACGCCACCGTTGCGGTGGTGCTCGCCTTTGTGTTCGACGGCCTCGACGGCTGGGCGGCCCGAAAACTCGGTGTCAGCGGAGAACTCGGCGTGCAGCTCGACAGCCTGGCAGACGCGATTACGTTCGGAGTGGTTCCGGGATTTATGTGGATGCAGCTCGCGATGTGGATGAACACCGAATACAGCTGGCCCGCGCTGCCCGTGCTCGGGTGGGCCGTGACGCTTGCCTCGGTCTACCGATTGGCGCGCTTTAATTCTGACATGAAGGACTACCCTGGATTTATGGGAATGCCCACGCCCGCCAACACGGCGTTTGTGCTGGGTCTCATGTATGCTGCAGATGCCGAACTGATTCCGCTGCACCCCGCAGTCTATTTGGTGGCTCTCGCCTGGTCGGTCTACAGTTTGAATGCTCGGTTTGAGGTCGCTTCGCTCAAGGACTGCCCGATCTTGTGGTCGGACCGCAAATTCCGCGTGGCATGGGTAGCCGTTTCACTTACGGCATTTGCGTTTTGGGGCTTGGCCGCGATGGCCGTTGCCGTACCTTTGCTGCCTGTAGTTTCTGCCCTCGAAAAACGCTTTTTATGAAATTCCGCGCTGAAATCAATGTGATGCCGCACAAGGCACTTTTGGACCCCCAAGGCAAGGCCGTGAGCCACAGCATGCCGTCGCTCGGCCTCGCTGAGATCGGCGGAGTCCGCATCGGCAAGCACATCACCCTCGAGGT
>JBDLUG010000005.1:0-22357 GCA_039805405.1 Bacteroidota bacterium | reverse complement strand
CTTGCCGTACTTAGCCTTGTGGCGTGCAGCCAGGAACCCAAATCGGGCGAAGTGAGCTTCACGGCTACAGTTGACACCCTCGAGGTCGATGCCCTGCGGTGCTACACCGTGAACTACGAAGTGTGGGCTAGTCCCAGCGACACGGCCGGGGTGAACCTCGCGGTGCGCGGAATCCTTACCGCCGGTGCCGTTACCGACAGCAACAAGGCCGTCGACTACCTTCCGGCAGGCGACACCTTACGCGGCAGCTTTTACTACTTGAGTGTTCCGGTTACGGCCGGACCCGCCGAACTCGACTTGAGCGTCACCAAAATCGACCAACCATGAAGCACATCGGCGTACTGACCTCGGGGGGCGATTCGCCCGGAATGAATGCCTGCGTTCGGGCCGTCGTGCGTACCGCCGACCGCCACGGACTGCAGTGCACGGGCTTTTACCGCGGCTACGACGGCGTGCTGGCCGGCGACCATACGCCGCTCACGCGCTTTGACGTGCGCAACATTATTCACCGGGGCGGAACCTTTCTGCAGACCGCGCGCAGCGACGAGTTCCGCACGCCCGAAGGCCGTGCCAAAGCGGCGGCCAACTTACGCGCCCTGGGCATCGAAGGCCTGGTGGTGGTGGGCGGCGACGGCTCGTTCACGGGCGCCAAGCTGCTCAGCGAAGAACACGGAATCCGTGTCATGGGCTGCCCGGGCACCATCGACAACGACCTTTTTGGCACCGACTACACCATCGGCTACCAAACGGCGGTCGACACGGCGGTTGAAGCCGTTGACAAAATCCGCGACACGGCCGTGTCCCACAACCGCCTCTTCTTTGTCGAGGTGATGGGCCGCGACGCCGGATTCATTGCCCTGCGCACCGGCATCGCGAGTGGGGCAGAGGGGGTGCTGATTCCCGAAACCACGACCGACATCGACCGGCTGATCAACTACCTGCGCACCGACCACCAGAAAAAACGCCGCTCAGGCATCGTCATTGTGGCCGAGGGCGACGACAGCGGCGGAGCCTACGCCGTAGCCAAGCAGGTTCAGGCCGAATTCCCCGACTGGGACACCAAAGTGACCATTCTTGGCCACACCCAGCGCGGAGGCAAACCCAACGCTTTTGATCGACTGCTGGCGAGCCGCATGGGCCACGCCGCGGTAAATGCGTTGATCGCCGGCCGAAACCGCGAAATGGTGGGCGTTCAAGGACACGAAGTAGTCTACGTGCCTCTGGAACAAGCCATCAAGCACCACGCCAGCATCAGTCCCTACCTGCTCGAGCTGGTCGACGCCCTATCCTAATGGCCGAAGCGCGCTGGGTCGACGTGGTGGTTCCCGTGCCGGTGCGCACGGCCTTTACCTACGCCTGGCCGCTGGACCGCGAACCCGAACCCGGGCTGCGCGTGTTTGTGCCCTTTGGGCGCAACCGAGTCCTGCTCGGAGTGGTCGTTGCGGTACGCACCGACGCGCCCGAATACACCGCCAAAGACGTGTTGCGCTGTGTCGACGAGCGCCCCAGCTTTCAGTGCCAGCAGCTCGCGCTGTGGTACTGGCTTTCAGAATACTACCTCTGTGCGCCCGGAGAGGCCATGGCAGCCGCAATGCCCGGATTCATGCAGGTCGAGCCCGACGACGAGGCACCCTACACCCTGCGCGAAGACGGAGTGTGGTCGGTTCGATTCGCGGCTCCGCGCCACGACGGCGACGCGGTCAACCGGGCGTTCACGCAGCTTTCGCGCGCCAAACTCCAAGCAGAGGCACTGCTGCGCTACTTTCAGCTCGCCTTAGCGGCTGAGCCCGACGACAACCGTCATCCCTGGGTTGCGGTGGCCTCGCTGACCGCCGAAGGCTCCGACGTTAAGCCCGCCCACCTCTCGGCGCTGGTCGAGCGCGGAATCCTCGAGCGCGAACTCCGCCCGCTGGACCGAAGCCTTGACCTGGGCGATGCGCTGGTCTTACCTGAGCTAAGTGAAGCCCAATCCGCGGCCCTCGCAGAACTCAGTTCCGCGGCTGGCAAACCCGCGCTGCTTTGGGGCGCCACGGGGTCGGGCAAAACCGAAGTTTACCTGCACCTGGCGGCCCACGCGCTCGAAGAGGGCAAGCACGTGCTGCTCATGGTGCCCGAAATCGGACTCATTCCTCAGGTGCTGCGCCGCGCCGGGCGGGCTTTGGGCGCCGAACGCGTAGCCGCCTGGCACCACCAGCTGGCCGACGGAGAGCGCCGTGCCCTTTGGGACTACCTTTTGGATCCGGATTCCGCCCCTCGGGTCGTCGTGGCCACGCGCTCGGGAATTTTGCTTCCCTGGCACCGCCTCGGACTGATTGTGGTCGACGAAGAGCACGAAACCAGCTACAAGCAGCAGGAGCCGGCTCCGCGCTACCACGCCCGCGACGTGGCGGTGTGGCTGGCGCAGCAGAAAAAAATTCCGATTGTGTTGGGATCGGCGACGCCCTCGGCCGAAACCTGGCACCATGCCGCCACCGGCAAGTACGCCCGGGCTGCGCTTACTGAGCGGTATTCTGGCGTGGCTTTTCCAGAAGTGCGCGCGCTGAGCACCCTCAAAGCCCAGGCGCTGCACCAAGAAGTGGGTCCGTTCACGCCCGAAGCCTACGACGCCGTGGCGCAAGCCTTGGCCGACCGCCAGCAGGTGCTGGTGTTTCAAAACCGCCGAGGTTATGCGCCGGTGCTGACCTGCATGAACTGCGGGTGGATTGAGCCCTGCTCAGAGTGCGACGTCTCGCTGACTTACCACAAGAAAGCGCGGCAGCTCGTCTGCCACTACTGCGGGCTCCACAAGGACTTGCCCCAGTCCTGCCCGCAGTGCCGCCAATCGGCCTGGGACTGGCGCGGACTCGGAACCGAGCGCATCGAAGAAGAAGTCGAAGCGCTTTTTCCGGAGGCGCGCATCCTTCGAGTGGATTCGGATTCGACCCGAAGCAAGCGGGCCATGAGCGACTTTTTGCAGTGGATGGAGTCGGGCGAAATCGACCTCGTGGTCGGAACCCAGATGGTAGGCAAGGGGCTCGACATCGCCGGCCTTGCGCTCGCCGTCGTGACCAACGCCGATACGATGCTGAGCCGCCCCGACTTTCGGGCCCACGAACGCGCCTTTCAGCTGCTGCTGCAGGTCGCAGGGCGCACCGGCCGACGCGAGCAGCGCGGTCTGCTTCTCGTGCAAACGGCCACGCCTGGGCATCCGGTACTGCAAAAGGTGGCCGACCACGACGTAGCGGGTATGATGGACCTCATACTTCGCGACCGGGCCGAGCACCATTATCCGCCCTTTGCCCGCATGCTGCGCATCGAAGTGCGCCACCGCAAGGAGTCGGTGGCCCGCGACGTCGCCCATTTTTTAGCCGAAAACCTGCTGCGCGCACTCGCCGGCGGAATCCTTGGGCCCGACGCCCCACCCGTGGCCCGCGTTCAAGGGCTGTTTCGCCAGCATATTTGGGTTAAACTGCCCGCCGACGGCAGCGTAAAGGCCACGAAGCGCCGCGTGCTCAAGGAGCTCGACGGGCTCATCTACCACCCCCACGGACGAAGCGTCCGCGTCGTGGTGGATGTGGATCCGATTTGATTTTGGCCAAAGGCCAAAACCAGTAACTAGTTACCAGCTACCCGTTCAAGCACCATCGCCGAAGCGCCGCCGCCGCCGTTGCAGATTCCGGCCGCGCCGTAGCGGGCTTGGCGGTCCTGTAGCACGTGGATCAGCGTTACGAGGATGCGCGCACCCGAAGCGCCCAGTGGGTGCCCCAGCGAAACCGCACCGCCGTGCACGTTGGTTTGGTCGGCGCGAATGCCCATTAGGTCAATGTTGACCAAGCCCACGACGCTAAAGGCTTCGTTGAGCTCAAAAAAGTCGATGTCTGCCACGCTGATTCCGGCGCGCTGGGCGGCCAACGGTACGGCTTTGGCCGGAGCCGTCGTGAACCACTCGGGCTCGTGGGCGGCGTCGGCCGCTCCCGCGATGCGGGCGAGGGGCTTGAGGCCTAGGGCCTTGGCTTTGTCTTCAGACATCAGCACCAGCGCGGCGGCTCCGTCGTTCAGGGTAGAGGCGTTGGCGGCTGTTACGGTTCCGTCTTTGGTGAAGGCGGGGCGAAGCGATCCGACCTTTTCGCGCACCACGTTTTTGTATTCCTCGTCTTCGGTGACGGCCACGACGTTGCCCTTGCGGTCGGTTACCTCGACCGCAACCACTTCGTGGGCAAACTTGCCCGCGGCCCAGGCTGCGGCGCTGCGGTCGTAGGATTCCAGCGCAAAAGCGTCTTGCTGCTCGCGGCTGTAGTTGTGTTCTTTGGCACACATGTCAGCACACACGCCCATCACTTGCTGGTCGTACACGTTCAAAAGTCCGTCCTTCGTCAGTCCGTCGACGAGGGTGGTATTGCCAAACTTCGTTCCCAAACGGCTTCCGGGCAGGTAGTGCGGAACCTGAGACATATTCTCCATTCCGCCCGCTACGACCACGTCAGCCTCGCCAAGGGCAATGCTTTGGGCCGCAAGGGCCACCGCCTTCATGCCCGACGCACATACTTTATTCACCGTGGTGCACGAAACCGTGTTGGGCAAACCAGCGCCAAGAGCGGCCTGGCGCGCCGGAGCCTGACCCACGTTGGCCTGCAGCACGCAGCCCATCATGACTTCGCTAACTTCCTTAGGGTCAAGGTTGATTTTGGCCAGCGCACCGCGAATGGCGGCAGCGCCGAGTTGGGTTGCGGGCACGCTGCTGAGGGCGCCCATAAAGCTTCCGATCGGGGTCCGCACGGCAGACACAATAACTACGTTTTTCATCATCAAAAGGTTGTGATGCGAAGATACTACTCGGCTATGTTAAATCACCTTGGGAACGTATATTTGCAGCCCTTCAGCCAAGGGTTAACCACTCTTGAAATCAATCCCGGTGAGGTGGGTGAGAGGCTGAAACCAGTAGTTTGCTAAACTGCCGTACGGGTAACTGTACCGCGGGTTCGAATCCCGCCCTCACCGCTGAAAATCAAGCATTTAGCTTGAAAACCCGCCCCAAAAGGGCGGGTTTTTTTTATGCCCTTAGCGCATCGAAATTGATTTCATTAAGCTGAGGGCATAAAAAAGATTGCCGGCGCTAGCCGGCGGATTTTCAAGCTCAATGCATTGATTGATAGCAGGGTCCCACCCCCGCGGGAACGCCGAAGGCAATCCCGTTCCACCCCCCACGGGAACGCCGAAGGCAATCCCGTTCCTACCCCCACGGGAACGCCGAAGGCAATCCCTAACTTCGCAGCCTAACCCCCACGAAACCATGCTCCACGTCGGACTCACCGGATCCATTGGCAGCGGCAAATCCACCGCCGCCGCCCATTTTGAACAGCTCGGAATCCCCGTCTACTACGCCGACGACGCCGCCAAGAGCCTCATGACCGATTCCGCACCGCTTCGCGACGCGATTGAGCGTGAATTTGGACCCGGAATCTACCTCGACGGCGTGCTGCAGCGCAAGGAACTCGCCGCACGAGCCTTCGCCAGCGACGAAAGCACCCAGCGCATCAATGCCCTGGTTCACCCTGCGGTTCACGACGACTTTGTGGCCTGGTTTGCCCAGCAGTCCGCCCCCTATGCCGTGCGCGAAGCCGCCATTCTTTTTGAATCGGGAACCTACCAAAACTGCGACGCCGTGGTGCTAGTCGAAGCCCCGCTCGACCTACGCGTGCAACGCGTCATGCAGCGTTCTGGGCTGACCGAGTCTGAAGTCCGCCAGCGCATCGCCCGCCAGTGGCCCGACGCCCAAAAGCGCGCCCTGACGACGCCCAACGATTTTATTCTTGACAACAGTGGGAGCGAGGACGGGCTCCGCGCCCAGGTAGACGCGGTGGACGCAGAACTCCGTCGCCGCGGGGCCTAAGTTCCGCTGTGGTGACGCTGCGCCCCTGAATGCTACTCCGCTTCGCCTACCGGCAGTAGCAGGTGGGCATGCTTCACCACATAGGTTCCGGGCTCCAGATTGGCGATGCCGATCCGCCCGTTTTGGCGGTAGCGCACCTCGACGGGCACCGGCGCAACCGCTGATCCCTTTACCCGCAGCACCGAAGGTTGATCGCCATAAAACACTAGCGCCTCTTCGGGCAGCGATGCGAGTTGTTCGGGATTGCTTTTGATCTGGGCCCTAACAAACTGGCCGGCGCGCAGCCCGGGCTGTGGCCCTTCAGGGTGGGCGTGAACCGTGTACGATCCGCCGGCGCCCTGGGCCTTGCCGACCTGCATGATGCGCCCGGCATAAACCTGCTCGTCGGCACCCAAGCGGTAGGTAAGCTGCTGGCCGACCGACAGCTTGGCGACGTCGGGCCCAAAAACGTGTAGCTCGAGGTGGCTGTGGCTCGGGTCTTCTACCGTCATCAGCACGTCTTCGGGGCGAACGTAGCCGCCCAGAGTGGCCTTTAGGTCGTGCACGTAGCCGTCGAACGGAGCCCGAACGCTGATGCTGCGCTGAATACCGTGACGTGCTACCGTTTCGGGGTCGATGCCCAACTGCTGAAGTTGTGCTTTGGTCGACTGAAGCCGTGCACTCCAGCTTCCGGACTCGGCCTTGCGCTGCTGTACTTCCCTGCTACTCGCGGCGTCTTGGGCTTGAAGGCTGGTACTTCGATCCAGCGCTGATTTGGCCATTTCGTACTGGCTTTGGGCCTCGAGGTAGGACTCTTGAATGCGCACATAGTCAGGGTGCTCTAGGGTCAACAGCAACTGGCCCTTGCGCACCAAATCGCCTTCGTAGGGTGCAATGCTGCGCACAAACCCGCCAAGCGGAGCATTAATACTCGCTTTGCTTTGGGGCGGAATCTCTACACGTCCGTTGCACTCGATGACCGTGCTAAACGTTTCGAGTCGGCTCGAATCCTGCGCAACCCCTTGTGCGGCCATCAGAGAATCGTTCCAGTTCATGAATTCGGCGGGAATGGATTCCGCAGCGGACTCTGGGGCCGAAGAACAGGCTGCGGCCGTAACGGTTAAAGCGAATAAAACGAGTAAACGGTTCATAACGAAGTAGAATGCGAAGATTGGTAAAACTGAAGGTGGCACACAGCTGACTGGGCCGACAAAATGGCATCAAAATGGGCCTGAGCTAGGCTCCAGGCGTTGGATTGGGCTTGGCGGTATTCATAAAAGTTGATCTCGCCTTCGCGCAGCTGGGCAGAGAGGCCTTGAAACAGCCGATCGAGGGTCGACCAGTCCGCTTCGCGGGGAAGCCGTTCGGCCCAACGCGCCACGTTGGCACGCTGTGCGGCAAAATCGTAGCGCATTTGCCGAAGTGAAAACGCAGACTCCACCTCGGTAGCTTCTGCTGAAATCCGCGCTTGGCGCTGTCGAGATTGAGCAGCCGGGTCAAGGGGCACAGCAACGCCCACAATCAGGCCACGGTAGCCCGGAACCTTTTCTAGCTCTTGGCGGAATCCGCCCACGGACCATTGCGGACTCCATGCGCTCACCGAAGCCAATCGAGCGTCGGCTTGGGCCGTGCGCTGCGCGCCCTCTACAGATGCCACGAGGGCGGGGTGAAGGGCCGTATCCCCACTTACCGCCAGCGGAACCTCTGAAAGAGTCTGAGGTCCCTTCGGCCACGCGAGTCCGGTAGCGGCACTGAGGTCGGCGGCGAGCTGCTCCACCTCGTTCTCAAGCACGGTAAGGGTCACCGACCAGTGATCAAGCGCGAGCTGGGCTGAAATTCCCTCGGTGCCCGACCATTCCCCGGTGGCCACCCGCGCGCGAATGCGCGCGGCGTCGTCCGCCAGCTGGCGCTGCGCCGACGCCGCAAACGCCAGGCGTCCGCGGGCCACCTCATAGGCCGCATGCAGCAACCGCACGTCTCGCTCCAGTGCCCGGAGCTGAACTTCAGCCTCGGCCTCCTTCCAGTCCACGTTGGCTGCGTTGCGCCTTCCGCGCGCCACATGCTGAGCCACTGACCCGAGCGGCTGCTCGTACGACACGTATCGGTCCAAGTCGGCGGCATTCATCTGGCCGTATTGGGCCGTTAACTGACCGCTTCCCAGCACCACTGTGGGCTCGGCGTTTGCCAGCCTCACCTGAAGCTGCGCGAGTTGGGCGCTGGCGTGCACCGTCTGGGCCGCCTTGACCGCCTCTGCGGCTGAGGGACCAACTTGCGCAAAGACTCCGCTACTAGCCGCCAACAAGAGGGCAACTGCCAGCTGCGACGGCTTAAGCCACCGCTTCAATCGAATCAGCAATAGCGGAAGAACCCCAAGCGTCAGCAGCGTCGCCGAAACCAGTCCGCCAATCACGACAGTCGCGAGCGGCTTTTGGACTTCGGCACCCGCCGACGTCGAGAAGGCCATGGGCACAAACCCAAGAGCGGCCACCGTCGCGGTCATGAGCACCGCCCTTAACCGGTCTGCACTGCCCTGAACCACGGCTTCGTTCCATTCCAGGCCTTGCTGGGCAAGTTCGCGCACGCGGCTTGCGAGCACGATTCCGTTGAGCACGACCACGCCAAAAAGGGCGATGAATCCGATTCCGGCCGAAATACTGAACGGCATTCCGCGCATCGCCAAAAACGCGACGCCACCCACGGCCGACAGCGGAATCGCCGAGAAGATCACGCCCGCATAGGCCATGCTGCCAAAGGTGAAGTAGAGCAGTACCAAAATGAGCGCAAGTGCCACGGGGACTGCTACTTGCAAGCGCGCGACGGCAGCTCTGAGGTTTTCAAAATCGCCCCCGATGTGCAGGCGGTAGCCCGCGGGCAGCGGAACGCTACGGTCCAGCTTGCTTTCTATGTCGGCGACGACGCTCGCAATGTCGCGTCCGCGCACGTTGATGCCCACAGAGATTCGGCGACTGGTCTGGGAGCGGCTTATTTGCGACGGCCCGACCGTCTCGATGCGCTGGGCCACCGCGGTGAGCGGAATCAGTTCGCCGTTGCTGCTGCGCAGCATCACTAAGCCGGCCGAAGCGTCATAGCGACTGCTCGAATCCAAGCGCACCGCCACGTCAAACCGGCGTTGCCCTTCATAGACGGTACCGGCGATTCCTCCGGCGTACCCGTGTTCAATCGCTTGACTCACTTGGCTCAGCGAAATCCCGTAGTAGGCCATGGCTTGGCGGTCCGGAACCCAACGGTGAAATCGCATGCCTTGGGTGGCCTCGACTTTGACGTCGGCGGCGCCTGGAATTCCCTCGACGGCCGCCGCCATGCGGACTGCAATCGACGAGAGCGTGTCCAGGTCGTCTCCGTACACCTGAAGGGCGATGTCGGACTTGGATCCGCTAATTAACTCATTAAATCGAAGCTGAATAGGTTGGGTGAATTCGAATACGGCACCCCAAACATTCGACAGCTCTGCCTCCATCTTGGCCACGAGTTCTTCGCGTGTTTCGGCGCTGGTCCACTCGGACTTCGGCTTTAGCAAAATCATGACGTCAGCGGCCTCCATGGGCATCGGGTCGGTCGGAACCTCAGCCGTGCCAATCTTGCTCACCACGTGCGTGACTTCGGGGAACTTTGCCATCAATCGTTGCTCGGCCTGGGTCGTGATGCGGGTCATTTCGTTCAGGTTGCTTCCGGTCGGAATCGAAAGCTGCATGGCCAGGTCACCCTCTTCGAGGCTCGGAATAAACACGCTTCCGAGTTGCTGAAAGAGGACCACTGCGCCCAAAAACAGGCCCACAGCCGCCGACAGTACCCATCCGCCCTTGGGGATGCTGCGGTTCAGCAGGCCCTCGTAGCGCACGCGAAGCTGGTGCATCACCTTTTCAGAACGGTTTTCGCCCTCACCGGGCTTTAGCACCAAGGCCGCCAAGGCCGGAACGTAGGTCACGCTGAAAATCAGGGCGCCGATGAGCGCAAAACCCACGGTTTGCGCCATGGGGCGAAACATTTTGCCCTCGATGCCCGTCAACGTCAGGATGGGCACAAACACCACCAAGATGATGACCACACCAAATGCGGCGGACCGGTACACTTCGCCGGCGCTTTTGGCCACTGCAGTGTCGCGCTCGGTGGCGGACATTCGGGCCCTACCGTGCATTGCAGTCAGTACTCCCTCCACAACGATGACGGCTCCATCGACGACGATTCCGAAGTCAATTGCACCGAGCGACATCAAGTTGGCCGACACCCCCGCCAACCTCATGCAGCTCAGCGCGAACAGCAGCGAGAGCGGAATCACGCTGGCGACCACGAGTCCGGCCCGGAGGTTTCCGAGCAGTAAAATCAGTACAAAAACCACGATCAAGCCGCCCTCGATCAGGTTTCGGCTCACTGTACTCAGTGCGCGACCGACCAAATCAGAGCGGTTGAGGTAGGGCTCGATGCGAATCCCAGGCGGGAGGCTTTTTTCGATGGACGCCATGCGGTCCTCTATAGCCTGTGTTACCTCGTAGCTATTGGCGCCCTTGAGCATCAAGAAAATTCCGCCGACCGCCTCGCCTTTGCCGTCGCGCGTCAGCGCTCCGTAGCGCGGAGCCGCACCAAACCTGACCTCAGCGATATCACGCACCAGTACCGGGGTGCCCAGTACGGGACTCCGCAGCGATACGTGCTCTATATCAGACAGGTTTTGGTACAAGCCCTCGAGGCGGATGTACCAGGCCTCTTCAGACTTCTCGATGTAGGCGCCGCCAGCGTTTTGATTGCCCTGTGCGACTGCGTCGTACACGTCGGCTAACGTCAGGCCCACCTCGCTGAGGCGGTTGGGGTTGACGGCAACTTCGTACTGCTTGAGAAGTCCGCCAAACGAACTCAATTCAACTACGCCGGGAATGCCGCTCAGCTGGCGCTTAATCTGCCAGTCGTGAATGCTGCGCAATTCTGCCAAATCGTAGTGGTGGCCCGCGTCTACCTCGAGGGTGTACTGATAAATCTCGCCCAGCCCCGTCGTAATCGGCATTAGGCCAGGTCGCTCAATTCCAGCCGGAATTTGCGCTGCAGCCTGGTCGATTTGCTCGTTCACGCGCTGGCGTGCGGCCAAGTTGTCGACGTCGTCTTGAAACACAACAGTGACCACTGAAAGTCCATATCGCGACACGCTTCGTACTTCTTCAATGCCTGCGAGGTTGGCCATTGCGAGCTCAACAGGGTACGTAATGTACTGCTCGACCTCTTGGGGTGCCAAGGCCGGAGCCGTGGTTACCACCTGAACCTGGTTGTTGGTGATGTCGGGTACCGCGTCAATTGGCAAGTTGACGGCGCTGTACAGCCCCAAAACGGCAACAGCGGCTGTGCCCGAGAATACGAGCATTTTAGCCCGTACTGAAAAGTTTATAATACGTTGAATCATTGTTGCTTAGCAAAGTTAACGGACGAAGAATAGGCCGCCGGGGCGGCCGATGGGTCACGCGAACGAGCTAGGCGGCGGTCTTCGGGACCACGAACTAAGGTGGCCTTGTGGCGAACGAGAATGGGTGGTCGAAGTAAAAGCGCTAGCTTGGCACTTCGTCTTGAATTCCAGCCACATCCGTGGTAGGGGCGTTCGGTCCGGAAGCTGTATTTTTTGCACGTCTTCGGGTGCAACGTCGCATGAAGCGGGCGCAAAGTGCTGCAGGTGGTCTCCGCCCAAATCGACGCTAAACAGCTGCCACAGTATGAATTTGGGAGGGTTGGTGCCGCTGTGGTCGTGCGGAACCAGGCTATGGCCCAGCATGAGAAGGGCCGCTAGCCCAAAGAGTAGGTTGCGAAAACTCGGCATCTTCATGATTCCGAAGGAGTTGATCGCACAAAGTGCCACACGCGCCACGCCATGACGGCGTTGACCAAGTAAAAAATGTACTTGGCTACAAATGCCACGTTACCAAACAAAATGTTTTGGTACAGCTTGAGTGAATTGTACACGAGCCAAAATACCCATGTGTCGGCATACATGCGGGGCATGTTGAGGGTTCCGCTAAAGGTGATGCCGGTGATGAGCGCCGTAACCCAGAATTTCGACACGTCTTCATCCGCAATCGGATGCGATAAAAATCCAGTAAACCCCACGTAGTTTAGGCCAAAGGCTAGTACAAAGGCTCCGGCGGCCACCACAAAGTAGTAGCGGTCGAGGGTGCGCGGAATTCGGTCGCCTTTGCGACTCCACACAAAAAAGCTCAATGCATTGCCGATCATCGAGACGGGGTAGGTGAGAAAGGCCGCCTTGTTCCCTAAAAAGTAGTCGACGATTGCCGAATTGACGCTGGTTACCACACCCACGGCGTTGCCCCAGTTCTTGCGCTTGGTGGCCCAGCGCGTGCCCATCATGCTGACTGCGGCTCCAACGGTGCTCAGAATTCCGATAGGCAGCCCCGCAACGACTGTCTTGTGAAAGCCCAGCGCGATCGACGCCGCCAGCACTGTAGTCACGCCCACGACGTCCATCCACTTGCTTTCGGTGATCTGCTTGAGGCGCGCCAACATACTATGCAAACAATATTTGGGCGAAATGGTGCGCGCCGGGTTGGCAGCCCGCAATGCGCTCTGCAGCAAGCACCGCTCCGAGGGCGAATCCGCGGCGGTTGTGGGCGACGTGGGTTAGCTCAATGCGGTCAATGTCGGAATCGTACCGAACGGTGTGCGTGCCCGGAACGGGGTCTTCGCGTCGCGCTGCGATCGCTAGGGTAGCGGTCTCGGAGCCGTCGAGCGACCAGCCGTGAAGTTCTGGAAAGTAGGGGAGTAGCCCTTCGGCGAAGCTGATGGCAGTACCGCTGGGCGCGTCTTTTTTAGCGGTGTGGTGCACCTCTTCAATACTCGGGGTGTACTGGTCGCGGTACGGAGCAAAGAGTTCCGCCATTTGCCGATTGAGCTGAAAGGCGAGCTGTACGCCCAAACTGAAGTTTGAGGCAAATACCAGTTTATTGCCCGCCTGGGCGAATGCAGTGTTGACCCTTGGAAGCTCAGCGAACCACCCCGTAGTGCCACAGACCACTGGCGTGCCCAATGCCGCTAAGCGCTCTAGGTTGGCGACGGCCGATTCGGGTTGGGTGAATTCGATGGCGACGTCGGCACCTTGGAGGTTCCAGGCGTCAGTCGAACGTATGCGCGCCACCACTTCGTGGCCGCGCGCAACCGCTTCAGCCTCAATAGCCTGACCCATTTTTCCGTAACCTACTAGGGCAATTTTTAGTGCCATGCAAACGTCAAATTCGCGCCAAAGGTAGCGTTGGGGCCAAAGGCTGGGCGAACGCGGCCGCTCAGGTTGGGCGAAACGTCAAAATCCACGAGGTGCCCGGCGGCGTAGGCATCCAAGACCTGAAAGAGGTAGCCCGCACCGACCCCAAGAACCGCGTAATCCCGACGGCGCCTGTAGTCGTTTTGAAGCGAAAAGAGCTGGTTGACCGTGAACTGCCCGTCAAATTCATCCACCGTCAGGGGGTTGCCGTCGAGCCTTAGGTCAATTGCGGTGCTCAGCCTGCGGTAGCTGTCAAAGTTTTGGTAGAAGTAGTATCCGCTGCCCGCCATGATGCCCCAGGCAATTGGAGCCTTCCAAATCTGTTTATTAAGGATTTGACCCGCGCCGGGAATAAGCGCACTTGCAATTGCCGCCTTTTCGGGCTGACCCCAGGCTCGCGGTGCACGGGCTGAATCAGATTGGGCCCAAAGAATTGGTCCGCAAAGTATAAGGAGGATGAGGATGGCGCGCACGGTGGGTCAAAAGTAGCCGAAACCTTGGGTTTGTCGTACTTTTGCATCCGCTTTTGGCGATCGCTGCCATAGCATACGGCCCCGTAGCATAACTGAATAATGCATCGCACTTCTAATGCGACGAGTGCAGGTTTGAATCCTGCCGGGGCTGCTCATTTTTCCAATGCCTGAGTCGATGGCAGTTGGCGCAGAGTAGGTCGCACAGCGCAATTTCATCTAAGACGGTTTCCCACTTTAGTAAGCGAAGTTGGGTCCAATTAAAACGTTTGAGAAGTGGTTCACGGTGGTGCAATTCAAAAATGGAATAATGGGTTTCGGAATAGGGAATACGGCAATCCTTGCAGTGGCCCCCAAGTATTTGAATTACGTCAATCTTTCTTCGGACCCAGCGCTCTTGTGCCTTTCGATTGAAGCAGGCCTTACAGTACACCATAACTTGATCTCGATGGCATTTCTGTTTGTAAAAGTCAGTAATACAATAAGTTAATTTGCATTTGGTGCATTGCTTGAGCGCTGGGGAATCCATGCTTTAAGATACGGTTTCCGATTAAAAGCAACAAAAAAAGGCGCCCAAAAGGCGCCTTTTAACGTCGGGAAGACAGGATTCGAACCTGCGACCCTCTGGTCCCAAACCAGATGCGCTACCACCTGCGCTACTTCCCGAGGGGTGCAAATGTACAAATTTTTGCTACGTACCACGAAAGATGACGAAAAAACCTCAGGCAAGTAGGAGTGATGAGTTATCAACACAATGGCTGATTTTGTGCATAAGTTTTTAAATAATTGAAAATGATTAAAATATATGAACGCAGACATGGGTAATGCTCCAATCTAAAACCGAAATACCTCATCGTGAACCGTAGCAAACAGTTTAAAGTCATAATTTGCACCCTCGTCGAAACCTAAACGAACATGAAAAAACTCTACTTCTGGATTGCTGCGCTACTTTTTAGCGTAACAAATTTTGCACAAATCACGCTCAACTCGACCACGGGAAGCACTGGCTACACCGGTTCGAACAGCTGTGGATCGGGAGCTGCGGGCAACTGCTACATCACGTTTGCTGTTCAAAATACGTCCTCATCGCCCATTCAAATTACTGAAGTAGGCCAGTGGACCACGACATCGAACAACGCCAATACCGTCGATCTCTACTCGAGTACGACGTCCCTCAGTGGTGCGATCAGTGGACCGTTTAGTGCAACATCACCTCCCACAGGTTGGACTTTGGCAGCGTCAGGTACCATTTCAGGAATCACCGCTGCCGGTGTCAATCCAGTTCTTACAGGTCTAAACATTGTTGTTCCTGCGGGTGCGTCTATTCGATTTGCACTCCTTCCCTCTGGAACGGTTAGCTACAGTGGAACCGGTGTTGGTACGGCATCTCCGAACACATTTTCGAACAGCGGAATTAATCTACTGGTAGGTGACGCCCAAATTGGTGGCGGATTTGTGGGATTTGGTGGTGTGAACAACCCACGGTTCTTCACAGGTTCTGTTTCGTTTGTTCCATTGGCACCTTGTGTGGGTGCGCCGACCGGAGGCACGACTAACTCCACCTCAACGGCTGTATGCCCCCTTCAAAACTTCACCCTCACTTTAGCTGGAGCTTCGCTTGCTTCGGGAATTTCGTACCAATGGGAATCGTCGAGCACGGGTACCGGATCATGGACTCCCATTACGGGTGCAACGGTGTCAAATTTGACCACGTCACAAACAGTTGACACATACTACCGTTGTGCTTTGACGTGCGCGAATTCTGGGCAAACTGCATACTCTACGACCCAACAAATCACTACCCTTCCAAACCTAGCTGGCGGAACCTATACCATTGGTTCCGGCGGTACGTACGCCAACTTTACTGCAGCTTTTAATGCTGCTTCGTGTGGCGTTTCTGGCCCGGTGGTATTCCAGGTGCTTCCAAACTCAGGTCCGTACAACGAGCAATTGACAATCAACGAGATTCCGGGAATGTCTGCGACCAATACGATCACTGTGAAGGGCAATTTCAATACGCTTACCAACTCCGTAACTACAGGTGGTTACCATACACTCTTTTTGAACGGTGCAGACTATCTGAGATTCGAAGACTTGACCATTGAAGCCGCTGGAACGACTCAGGGTTTTGCCGTTCGTATGTACAACAACGCCGATTTCAATACGTTCAAGCGCTGTGTGATTAAGACGAGCGAGACGAGTACGTCCACGTTGTATGCCGCCTTCACCTTATCGAGCAGCGCAACATCAGCTGCAGTTTCAGGTGGTACGTCTGCCTCGAACTTATTGATTGATTCATGCCAGATTTTGGGTGGATACTACGGTTTAGCTCTCATGGGTAACGGCACGATTATGAATGTTCGTCCCACGAACAACGTAGTTCGGAACTCAACAATTTCAAACTTCGCACTTTACGGAGTTTGGGCATCTGGACAGACAGATTTGACCCTTGAAAACAACGACATCAACCGTATTTCTCGGGCGACGGTGAGCACTTTGTATGGCATTTATCTCACTGGTCGCAATCCAGGGTTGAAGGTGGTAGGTAACCGAATGCACGATTTTGGAGGATCGGCAGGAGTAGCAAACTTCACAGCCTATCCGCTATACGGAAGTGGGGTATCGGGTACAGCTTCAAAACGTGTTCTTATCGCGAACAATGCCATTTACAACGTAAACAACGGAACCTCAACTGTAGGAGGCATCTACATGTTTACTTCGGACACGATGGATGTCTACCACAACACGATAGACTTGAATTCATCAACAGCCACTACAACGGGATCAGTATGGGGAGCGTACTTCACGGGTAATTTCAACAGTCTGAATTTCAATAACAACCTTATCAGTATAGCCTCGCCGGGTACGGGAACCAAGTACGCACTCTTCCAGTCTTCAACTACGGCATTGATCAATTCCAACCACAACGGATTCCACTACAATAATCCGGGTGGCACCTTGAACTTTGCGGTTGGTCGCTCTACCACAGTTCGGTATACGAACATTTCAGACTGGACCGCGGCAACAGGCCGAGACGCAAACAGTCAGAATTCCAATCCCTTGTTCGTAAACCCATCGTCAGGGGACATTACTCCTGGAGCATTTGGATACAACAATGCGGGAATGGGTCTATTTAGCCTTGTTCCGAAAGACATTAATGGTGCAGCGCGCAGTGCGACGACTCCTGATATTGGAGCGGTAGAGTTCACTCCGGCGGGATGTCCTGCGCCATTTGCGGTGTCGGTATCAAACGTACGTGCGAATTCTGCCCAAGTGACCTTCAGCTCGCTTTCAAGCTCAGTTGACCTTCAGTGGGGCCCCAAGGGCTTTACTCCAGGTACCGGTCAAGGCCAAACAGTTTCGACTACGACGTACACGATGACGGGGCTTGCCTCGTACACGGCGTACGACCTCTACTTGGCGGGTAACTGTGGTCCCGGCCAAACTTCTGTGTGGGTTGGACCCTACAGCTTTGTTACGCCGGTTCAGGTGGGCTGGATCGAAAACTTTAGCGCGGGATATGATCCATTGGCGTCGGTACCGAAGCCAATGCTTTGGTCTGAGCTCAACGGACCAGCTGCAAACCCAACGGTTATTGCCTCAAACACCTCCGCGTGGATGGAAGGCGGCTGGCTCAACAGTGGCACCACGGGTGCTATCGAGAACGCAGTTCCCGTGACGTCTTCTGCGACGCAAGGTTGGACAGTAACCCCAACGATCGACCTCGGCGACGTGGCGCACACTACCTACTTTGAGTGGGATATGGGTGTGACCAATGGCGGAACTGCTGCAGGCGTAATGGGCCTCGATGACTCTGTGATGGTCGTAATTTCTACCAACAATGGAGTTACGTGGAACCGCAGTTCGGCGCTTAAGAAGTACCACCGCATGAGCGGCTTGAGTCCATTTGGCGGTCGCTACTCTCTGAACTTGAGTTCATACACGGGACTCGTGAAGATTGGATTCTACGTTGAAAGTTTGACGTCCAGTGCCGCACATCCGTTTGCAACGTCGTTTGATGTGCACGTGGACAACGTTGCCTTAGTTGCAACTCAATCGCCTTGTTTGGTTCCTGATGTGACGATAGCTACAACGGCTACGTCGGCCACCGTATCATGGACGCCAGCTGCAACAGGTGGTCAGATTGCTTGGGGACCTGTTGGGTTCAGTATCGGTTCAGGTGCGTCAGGTGCCAACCAGGCCGCAGCTTCGACCAATCCGTACACCATCACCGGCTTGACACCAGGCACAGGATATCAAGTCTACTACCAAACCCCATGCGGTGCTACCGCAGGTCAGTGGGTTGGTCCGTTCACCTTCAGCACTCCATGTTTGAGCGCAATGAGCGGTGCCTACACGGTAGACTCTAGCGGAACAGGAGCAAACAACTTCACCACTCTCGCAGCGGCGGTGAATGCCCTGAGTGTATGTGGAATCTCAGGCCCTGTTACGCTCACACTTGCCGGATACGAACACACTGGCGGTCTGAACTTGGCCCTGATCCCAGGCGCGAGCGCGACCAACACGGTGACCTTCCAGGGTGCAGCAGCAGGCGGATCCGTAATTAAAGGAACCGTGGGTCAATTTGGCGCGGTGGTGTTCAACGGAACAAAGCACGTGACCATTCAAAACCTCACCGTAAATGCACCGACCATGTCGGGAGTCATCCTTACCGGTGGAGCCGAGTACATCACGATTCACAACAACAGCATTTTGGCTGATACGGTGTCAACGACTTCAACCATTGCGGCAATCGCTTCCACGTCGTCCCTGACTTCGGTGACGGGCTTCGGCAACAATGCCAACCACATCACGATTTCGAACAACCTAATCAAAGGTGGGTACTACGGGGTGCGGTTAAACGGCGTGAGCACCATTGTGCACGGCGACGACATTGTTCTTACGGGCAATACCTTCCGCAAGCAGTACTACTACGGAACCTACTTCTTCTACATGGATAAGTTGGTCATTCACGATAACGACATTCGCGACTACCGCAACACGTTCAATATCGGGTTGTACATCTACTACACGAACGAGGTAGACATCCAGCGCAATGCGAACTACGGTCAGAGCTACGGCCTTGCCGTAGGTTACTTAAACCAGGATTATAAGCCTGCCGTTCCCTCGGTGGTCGCCAACAACATGTGCGCTGCGTCGAACAGCTACGGCGCGTACTTCCCGTACGTTCGGCACATGAACCTGTACAGTAACACGTTCAAGGGGTCGAGCTATGGAGCGTACTTCCTGACCTCGACGGGCGTGAACGTGTCTAAGGTGCTCGACATTCGCAACAACATCTTCCAGGGAGGAACCTTCGCGTTCTACTTCACAGGAACCACGATGGATTCCGTGACGATGGACTACAACGTCTATAACACCGGCGGAACCAATCTTGCGTTCTATGGCGCTAACCAAGCCACACTGGCTGCATGGCAGACCGCGAATCCGACCTTGAACGTGAATTCGTCAACCAACCCTGTCATCTTTGCGGGTCTTGACGACCTGCACGTAGTAAACGGAGGTCCAAATAACTTGGGTACTGCAATTGCTGCTATCGCTGTTGATATTGATGGCGACGTGCGTTCGGCAACAACACCAGACATTGGTGCCGACGAATACACGCCGATCGACTTTGATATGTCTCTTGAAATGATTCAAGGCATTGCGGGCTGTGGTGATTCTAATGCGTACGCCACGGTAGTTGTCAAGAACCGCGGTAATGTTGCGGCTACAGCCTACACAGCAACGGTTGAACTCAACGGTCCGAACGGAACGACGACGCAGCAAACGGCCTTGACGGGTATTTCGTTGCCGAGCTTTGGTTCAGATACGCTTCAGGTTGGACCGTTCAATACCTACGCCGGCGGAGCGTTCGCCGTCCAGGGTTGGGTAACCTACGCCAACGACCAAGTCGCTTCGAACGACAGCGTGAATGGTGGAGTTCGCAGCACGACTTCTATTATTCCTGCAACAGTGGCTCAAACTGGAGTTTGCTTCAACGCGGATTCAGTAACCTTCGTGGCCAATGCCATCCCTGGTGTGCGCTATGCATGGTACCCCACGGCTACTGACACTGTAGCGATTGTTGACGGTGACAGTTTGACGGTTGCATTGGACCCCAACGCAACCTACTACTTGGGCTACCGTTCATCGATTGATACCATTGTTCAGAACTCTGGCGCTCTCACCACTACGGGTACAACGATCACTCCGTACAAAACATTCTGGCATGACGGCCGTGCGCAGTACATCATCTATGCCGACGAGCTGCAAGCTGCGCTTGGTGGAGCAACTCCGTCGCTGATCAGTGGAATTGCATTTGACGTAGTCACTGCGGCAGCTCAAGGGATGAATGACTTTACGGTGAAGGCGGGCAACATCCCGACGATTCCGACGACAGGCTTTATTGACAATACTGGTTTCACGACCGTATTCAATACAGCAACTTACAACACCACTGTGGGTTGGAACATGTACAGTTTCAGTACTCCAGTATTGTGGGACGGCTCGAGTGATCTATGTATTGAGGTTTGTTTTAACAATACCTCATTCACTGCAAACTCTGCTGTTCGCTACGAAGTCCTTAACCGTAAGGGCCGCATCGATGGAAACGCCGACGCGGGGGCTGCAAGTGGTTGTACTCCAGGCACGATTACTACAATTCAGCACGGGAACGAGCGACCCAACTTCAAGCTTGTCGCTGAAGCTCAGGCATGCTCAAACCTTCGTCTGCCAGTAACCGCGCTCATCGATTCTACGGCCGCAACTGCAGTCGCGACATTCGCAGAGGTGAATCCTGCCACCGGAACCTTTGAGTTCTACGCCAATAATTCAACGGGAACTAGCTTCACGTGGACCTACGGCGACGGCAACTCAGGTAGCGGCGATACAGCAACCCACAGCTACGGCGGCCCTGGTGTATTCACCGTGACGCTTGTAGTGACGGATTCGACCTGTAACACGGCAGATACGACCACCTTCACGGTGACGTCGCACATCGGCCTCGACGAGAATGCCCTGGGTCAAACCCTAGCGGCCTTCCCGAACCCCAACAGCGGCCAGTTCACGGTGCGCATCGCGGGTAGCGCGGCCTTTGAAGGCCAACTCGAGGTGCTGAACTTGATGGGCCAAGTGGTTTCGGCAACGTCGGTAGACAAGCGAAGCGCGACGCTCGATGTCAACCTTGACCTGAGCAACTACGCCAAAGGCATCTACATGGTCCGCTTGAGCGGGGCAGAGGGCCAGGCGGTACTTCGGGTGGTGGTGCGCTAAACACTTTTAGACCTCTGAAAAGAGTGAGGCCGCCCGGGAAACCGGGCGGCTTCTTTTTGGGGTATAAACAAATTTTATGGCAGATAAAATCTGGGTTTTTTTAAAAAAAGGGTAACTTAAGGGTTCAATTTTGAAAAAAGCTCATGAAACACGTTTATACATGGATTCTTGGCGTACTACTCGCTGCTTCGGCTAACGCCCAATCTACAGTCAGTACGATGCCACCCAATATTGCCAACAACGGCGGGGCAGGAGCCACCGTTTTTCAGGTGACGGCAACAGGGCCGGTGTTCATCACAGGTGCTGCTTCTGTCTTTTCAGCTGCGGCAGGTACCACGGGTCCGGCTGAGGTTTGGTACAAGCAAGGGGTCATCACGGGCAATACCGGAACCGTAAGTGCCGCTACAGGTTGGACGCTTGGGGTTTCGGGCACGGCCACGAGTAACGGAAACACTTCCACCACTCCGTCGCCCATCTCATTTGGGTCGTCGATGATTGCGCTCAATGCAAACACACCCTACACCTTTGTGGTCAACGGTGCGGGAACCTTAGGGGGCACGCGCTACATGACCGGGACAACGGGTACCACCAACGTGCACACAGACGGGACGTTGACCATAGACTGTTCGTCGGGTCGCGGAGGATCGTTTCCAAACCCCACCATTACTCCGCGCTACTTCGTGGGGTCATTGACCTACATTCCGCAGGCACCCTGTACCGGAACTCCGAACGCCGGTACAACTTCTGCGTCTTCTACAGCGGTGTGCCCGCTTCAAAACTTTGACTTGAGCCTTACTGGAGCTACAGTGGCCTCGGGGCTGAGCTACCAATGGCAGTCGTCGACCACAGCCACAGGACCGTGGACCAACATTGTAGGGGCCACCACAGGCTTGGCCAACGTATCACAGACGGTTGATACCTACTACCGTTGTGAGGTCACATGCGGTCCGTCGAGTAGTGTGGCTTATTCCACACCGGTTTTTGTTACCACGCTTCCCAACTTAGCGGGCGGAACCTACACCATCGGTGCCGGCGGAACGTACGCCAACTTTACTGCAGCTTTTGCAGCTGCAGCATGCGGTGTCGCTGGCCCAGTTGTCTTCCAGGTGCTTCCCAACTCAGGACCGTACAACGAGCAGCTTGAGATTCTAGAAATTCCGGGAATGTCAGCTACGAACAATATCACGGTAAAGGGCAACTTTAACACGTTGACGTTTGCGTCGACAAATACGAATGCGCGCCACACGCTCTTTTTAAACGGAGCAGACCATATCACTTTTGAAGACCTGACCATTGAAGCCGCTGGAGCGACTCAGGGTTTTGCCGTTCGTATGTACAACAACGCCGATTTCAATACGTTCAAGCGCTGTGTGATTAAGACGAGCGAGACGAGTACGTCCACGTTGTATGCCGCCTTCACCTTATCGAGCAGCGCAACATCGGCTGCAGGTTCTGGAGGTACGTCTGCCTCGAACTTATTGATTGATTCATGCCAGA
>JBDLUG010000004.1:0-22989 GCA_039805405.1 Bacteroidota bacterium | reverse complement strand
AAATGTGGAAATAAAAAAAGGAGATTTCTACATTTTAAAAAATATTGACGCACCAGGTGCATTAATTGAGCTTGGCTTCCTTTCAAATGCAGAGGATTTTCAAAATCTAACCACAGAAAACGGTAAGGAAAAATTGGCACTTTCGATTCTTAATGCCTTAAATCAGAATTGATGCTGGCTTGATATGTCAAGCTAGCCTAGCAGCGCAGGGCGGCGGAATAATTGCGCCGCTGATATTCACGATCGCGCCGTTAACGAGGCTTCCGACAAATAGCGCAACGACGGTGAGCAGCACAAACTTGATGGTATTCATAGCCCATAAGGTAGCACTTAGCACGTAACCGACCCCGGGAACAGCTTGTGGCTGCCGTCGCAGCCCGGCATCTTTTGGCTGTGCCCACACACGCAATCGTTCATCCCCTTTCGGCGCAAAATCCGCGGCATGAACTTGTCAATGCGAGCCGCAACCGTGGCCGACTGCTTGGCGGCCGTGAAAAACATGAGGTAGGCTCGCTGGCGCCCGGGGGTAAGCGCTTCAAACGCTTCACGCAGCCCTGGCGTAGCCTCGTAGGCCGCCTCGAGCTCGGGCGGAACCCCAAACTCGTTTGCCGGCTTGTCGACCCGCAGCCCCTGCTGTTCCGCCTTGATGGCCTCGAGCAGGTAATCCACCACATAGGGCGCCGCCGCCTCGGCCTCTGCCATCGACGTGAACTTCATCCAACGTCCCTCGAGCGTGTTTTCGCCCGGCTTGGTCAACAAACCCTGCGGATCCGGGACCAGCGCGCCCTTTATCAGCGACAGCACAAAGTAGTTTTTGAATCCGCCCAGAATCGCAATATTCTTGCCCTCATAGGTGTAGCATGGCTGGCCCCACTTCACCTCTTCAACGAGCGGAGCCTTGAGCACCAGCGCGCGCAAAAACCGGAGTTCCTCGCGCCACTGCGCGGCGTCGGTCAAAAGCTGGTCTACCGCCGGATTCATGCGCTAAAAGTACGGGCCGTGGGGGCCACGGTGACCAAAATTCCGCCCGAGGTTATTTGATAGTTAAAACCTATCGGTGAAAGGTTAAAAAAATCAAACAAAGTGCTAGGTTTGGGGTTCTCATTCTACGGACTCACGTTAAGATCAACCCTATTATGGATCATACTCAAAGCACGGGCAAATGCCCATTCACCAGCGAGCGCACCTTGGCTGCGGCTGGCAGCGGAAAAACCAACAAAGATTGGTGGCCCAACAGCATCAAGCTCAACATTTTGCGCCAGCACAGCGAGAAAGTCAACCCCATGGGTGCCGACTTTGACTACGCCAAAGAATTCATGACCCTCGACCTCGCAGCGGTGAAAAAGGACCTTGCGGCCCTGATGACCGACTCGCAGGATTGGTGGCCCGCCGACTACGGACACTACGGCCCATTCTTCATTCGCATGGCCTGGCACAGCGCCGGAACCTACCGCATCAGCGACGGACGCGGTGGCGGCGGGTCAGGTAGCCAGCGTTTCGCACCCCTGAATAGCTGGCCCGACAACGGCAACCTCGATAAGGCGCGCATGCTGCTTTGGCCAATCAAGCAGAAGTACGGCCGCAAGCTATCGTGGGCCGACCTCATGATACTCACGGGCAACGTCGCCCTCGAGACCATGGGCTTCAAAACCTTTGGATTCGGAGGCGGACGCGCTGATATCTGGCAGCCCGAAGAGGACATCTACTGGGGTTCTGAAACCGAAATGCTCGGTGACGAGCGCTATGCAGGGGACCGCGACCTCGAGAATCCGCTCGGCGCCGTACAAATGGGCCTCATTTATGTCAACCCCGAAGGACCCAACGGAAACCCCGACCCGATTGCCTCAGCCCGCGACGTGCGCGAGACTTTTGGCCGCATGGCAATGAACGACGAAGAGACCGTAGCCCTTGTGGCCGGCGGACACACCTTTGGCAAGATGCACGGCGCCGGAGACCCAAGTCTCGTAGGCCGCGAACCAGCCGGTGCTGCCATGGAAGAAATGGGCAAGGGCTGGAAGAACGCCCACGGCAAAGGCCACTCTGAAGACACGACGACCAGCGGCCTCGAGGGTGCTTGGACGACGACTCCAACCCAGTGGAGCAACAACTACTTTGAGAACCTCTTTGGGTACGAGTGGGAACTCACCAAGAGCCCCGCAGGAGCATGGCAGTGGAAGCCCAAGGGCGACGCCGGTGCCGGTACGGTGCCCGACGCCCACGTGGCCGGCAAGGGCCACCAGCCCGTCATGACGACCGCCGACTTGGCGCTGCGTTTTGAACCGGCCTACGAGAAAATTTCGCGCCGATTCTACGAGAATCCCGACGAGTTCGCTGATGCTTTTGCTCGCGCGTGGTTCAAGCTGACGCACCGCGACATGGGTCCGCGCCACCGCTACTTGGGTCCAGAAGTCCCTGCTGAGGTGCTGATCTGGCAAGACCCGATCCCCGCCGTGGACTACCCGACCGTGAGCGACGCCGACGTGGCCGCCCTCAAGGGCAAGCTGCTGGCTTCGGGGCTGAGCGTGGCTGAGCTGGTATCGACGGCTTGGGCTTCGGCTTCGACCTTTCGCGGCAGCGACATGCGCGGCGGCGCCAACGGCGGCCGCGTGCGCCTTGCTCCCCAGAAGTACTGGGCGGCGAACCACCCGACGCAGCTTCACAAGGTGCTCGACGTGCTCGAAGGCATTCAAAAGGAATTCAATGCCGCCGGCGCCACCAAGGTGTCAATGGCCGACCTCATCGTGCTTGGCGGCGTGGCTGCCATCGAGAAGGCCGCTAAGGATGCGGGCCGCGACGTGAAGGTTCCCTTTACGCCCGGACGCGCCGACGCGACCCAGGAGCATACCGACGTGGATTCGTTTGCGGTCCTCGAGCCCTTGGCCGATGGATTCCGTAACTACCACAAGGGCCACAACGGCGCCATGGGCGAGCATCTGCTCGTTGACAAGGCCCAGTTGTTGGGCTTGACGGCTCCCGAGATGACGGCTTTGGTGGGCGGAATGCGCGTTCTCGGCGCGACGTGGGACGGCAGCGCCACCGGCGTGCTCACCACCCGCCAGGGCAAGCTGACCAACGACTTCTTTGTGAACCTGCTCGACCTGGGCACAGAATGGAAGTCGACCACTCCGCACCAGGACCACTTTGAGGGCCGCGACCGCAAGTCCGGAGCCGTCAAGTGGACCGGCACCCGTGCCGACCTGGTGTTTGGTTCGAATTCAGAGCTGCGCGCCCTCGCCGAGGTCTACGCTTGTGCTGACGGAGCCGACACGTTCGTCCACGACTTCGTGGCGGCTTGGGCCAAAGTCATGAACGCAGACCGCGCTTAAGTTTTTTGAAATCCGGGTATAACCGGATAAATCAAGAAGGGCCCCTCGCGGGGCCCTTTTTTTTGGTTAAAACCAAACGGTATAGCTCGCGACCGCCCAGGGCGCGACCTTGCCAATCCCCACGTAGGTGTCCAGGTAGCCCGAAATGTGGACTTTGTCTAGGCGAACGCCCGAGGTGCTGTCGGCAAATCCGGGGTTGGCGATTTGGGCCCAAGCTGAAATTCCGCCAAGCCCCAAGATGGCGAGTGTGGTCTTAATCTTCATGGCCAAGAACGGGTGCTGCCTCTTCGTAGGCTTCAGGGTGGCTGATTTGGCCGCCGAGGTAGCCCACGCGCATTCCGCCCAGCGAAACGAGGGACGCGTACACCAAAACAATCCACGCAAAGAGTTTGGCCTTGGCGTGGTTGAGAAGCAGCAAAATAAATCCGACGAGGGCGATGGCAGAGAGCGACCAAATACCGATCATGAAGCCTTCGGCGGCTTCTTCATGCTCGTGAATCAGCTCGTGCGAGAATCCGCCAAGGGCCTCGAGGGCTTCTTCAGCTTCTTCGCCGGTGGCGCCTGAGGCAATTGCGGCGAGGATTCCGCCAAAAATGGTCGCGTAGCCAAGAATTTGGGCTGGACGGGAGTTCCAAAAGGTTCCGATTTTAAGGCTGAGGGCGCCAAAAAGCAGGGCCGCCACGGGGACGTGCACCAAAATGATGTGAAGGTGGGTAGGATTCATAACTTAAAGTTAAGGTTTTGTGGCATGCGCAGGGCTACGCCGAGGGCGCTGAATAGGGTGAGTCCGGCAACAGCATAGATGCCTACTTCGGGCGAAAAATAGGCAGAGAGTCCGCCCACGAGTAGGGCGCCTGCGGCATAGCCCAGGTCGCGCCAAAATCGAAATATTCCAAGGGCACTCGCGCGGTCCAAGGGGTGGGTCCATTGGGCGGTGGCACTTAAAAAAGTGGGGTACACAAGGGCGGTTCCGACGCCAAGAAGCACGCTTGCACCGACCCACGATTCAAAACTGGAGAGCCACGGCATGATCCCTAGGGCTAGGGCTTGCACGAGCATGCCCAGGGTGATCAGGTTGCGCGCCGAAAAACGGTCGGCGAGCGGACCCGTCGCGAGCTGGGTGATGCCCCACACGGCGGGGTAGACAGCGGCAATTTGTCCAATCTGGATTAAGTCAAATCCCTTGATCCACAGCACGGTGGGGACCCATCCCCACACGAGGGCGTCGTTGAGGTTGTTGACCAATCCGGCCTGGGCGATGCTGCTCAGGGCCGGGTGCTTCCAGGTGACTTGCGCAAAGGGACAGCAGAGGCGTTCCGTGCGGGATTCGGTGGCGGCCTGTGCGACGTGCTTCTCGGTTTGGCGTACGGCGGTGAAACTGAGTAGGGTTCCTAGTACGGCCACGGCTCCGCCGACCGCAAAAATTTGGGGACCGAGTCCGTACCGCTGCGCTGCCCAGCCCGTGGCTCCCGCGGCCACGGCGACAGCGAGGTAGCCGGCAAATTCGTTGAGCCCCATGGCGAGTCCGCGCTGGCGGTCGTCGACCAAGTCCATCTTCATGACCACGGTGCTGCTCCAGGCCAAGCCTTGGTTGAGGCCCAGCAGCACGTTGGCAGCGACAATCCAGCCCCAGTTCGGAGCCCATCCGAGCATCCACGGCACGGGCAGCGCGAGCAGCCAGCCGAGGCGCAGTACCCACCGCCGTCCGTAGCGCGGCGCCAACCACGCCGTAGCGTAGTTCGCGAGGGCTTTGGCCACCCCAAAGGCGACCAAAAACTGCATGAGCACGGCGGCGCTGGTCAGTCCGTACCTCGATTCGGCCAGTGGGCCGAGAATGCTTCGCTCCATGCCAACCATAGCCCCCACAAGGGCGTTCACGAGCACAAGTAGGCTGAATTGCCCGACGTTGCGGCGAAGGCCGAGCGAGGTAGCGGTCATAGCGCAAACCACGCGCTTGCGCCCGGCCTGTACCTTGACGATTGTTAAGTTCGTCGGGCGCGGATTCGGCTCAAGCTCTCGGGGGTGATTCCGAGGTAGCTCGCAAGGTGCTTGAGCGGAACGTGCTGCAGCAGCTCAGGTTCCTCATCGAGGAGGCGCGCGTAGCGTTCTGCGGGGCTTAGCGTTTGAATGCGTTCTAAGCGTTTAATTTGGCGGACGTAGTCCTGCTCGACCATTTTGTAAAAAGCCCGTTCGAGCGGTCGGTGCGCTTCGAATGCCGCGAACAGTGCTGGGGTGGGCAAGGCTACGAGCACTCCGTCTTCGAGGCATTCAATGCCCTTTTCTACCGGACTTTGGTCAAACAAGCTTTCGCCGCGTGCGGCAAATCCGCCGGCAAGCACGATGCGTTCGGTCACGTCGTGGCCGTCAGGCATACTGTGAATGCGCACGGAACCTTTGGCTACAAAGTAAAGCGTCCGGCAGGGCTGGCCCGCGGGCTGGATGGTTTCACCGCGGACCATGGTTTGGACTCGAGCCAGTTGTTCCAGTGCGGTGCGACCAGCCTGGTCGACGGGGTAGAGCCCTTGAAACGCCAATACGCAGGCGTGAACGGGATCAAAGGTCATTCAGCCTGAGGGTAAAGGGGGGCTTTGGCATAGGACGCTTTGATGCGGCGCTTGGTCCAGTAAAAACGACCCAAGCCGAGTACAAAACTTGCCGCAGACCCGACCAAAGCGAGGTAGCCCAACCACGAGATCTCACGAAGTGCTTCGAGCTCAAGCATACTGAATCCTGTCATGATGAGGTAAAGTCCTGTGCGTAAAAACGACAAAAGCGTGCGCTCGTTGGCCATGCGTGTGCGTTCAATGGCCAAGTAGTCCCTTAAAATGATGGTTTCGGTCGTTTGAAACGAGTTCATAGTGTCAGAAGTTAGCAATCAAAACATTAAGCGGCCCTGGCCGAGTACGGCGAACGTGCCTGCAACGAGGATCCCGCCGACATACAGCTGAACCATCGCACTTCGGTGGCCGCGAATGTCGCCGCGACGGGCCGCTGCGGGCAGAACCGTAACTAAATGGATCAAAACGGGTAGGGGCGGCATGCCCCTAAAGGTAGGACATCACTTAACGCCCGAGCACGCCCCAAACCTCGGCAAAGAGCAGGCCGCTTCCGCCGCCGTAGTGCGCAACTACGGGCACGGGCGGAACCAGCAATTCGGCCGCGGTGTTCAACGCCGACTCCTCGTGCGGTTCAAGACCGGCTCCGAGCAGCAGCACGTCAAATTCACCGGCAGTTCGCAGCGAAGCCAATGCCTCTTGGGCGCACGTCAGTACGGTAGGCTGCCAGCCTTGCTGGCTGCGAAGCAGTCGCTCCACCACCGTCATGACGTCGGGGTTGGTGCCCACAGCGAGGATGCGCACCATGGTCGGTTAGGATTGAACGGCCGCCGGAAACTTGGCCAGCAGGGCGTCGAGTTCGGCACGGAGTTCGGCGTCGACCAACCCGTGTTCCGCGTGAAACGTTTCTTTGAATCGGGGCAGGGCCATGTGCCCGGCAATCAGCGCGCCGTGGCGCGGGAATCGCTCAACTGCGGACTCAAGCACGGTTAGACCTCCGCGCGGACCCGGAGCGGCCGAAAGCAGTACGGTAGGTTTGCCGTCCAGCATTTTAAGCGTGTGGCGCGAGGCCCAGTCAAATAGGTTTTTAAACCCGGCTGTGTACGAACCGTTGTATTCGGCAAACGAAATCACCGCGGCGTCGGCTGCGGTGAGCTCGGCCACAAAACGGCCTACAGCTTCGGGAATTCCCAGTTCTTGCTCGCGTTCTACCGTGTACACCGGCAGGTCGTAGTCGTTTAAATCGAGTACGCGGACCGACGCGGCGCCCGGCAACTGGCGGGCGACAAATTCCGCCCACTGGCGGTTGATGGAAGTGCGGCTGTAGGATGCGCCGAAGGCTACGATGTTCATGCAGCAAAGGTAGGGCATTTACGTGTTTAAACACGATAAAACTGCTACCAGCCGTAACTCACGCCCAGGCGAAGCATCCGTGGTCCAATGACCCGCCATCCTGCCGGATGCAGGGACGCTACGGCGGTCGAACCCGTCAGGTTGCTTCCGTCGAGCTGAATGCGCCACTTTTTGGCCGGCTCCACAAAAATTCCGCCGTGCACAAGGGTTCGGGGCGCAAGGTCAAGTCCGCGCCCGGATTCCGAGCGACCGACGTACTGAATGTTGGCGACACATCCCCACTTGCCCCAGCGAGCCTCAGACCGCAGGTTGCCTTGAAGCATTGGAGTGTACGGAATCGGGTCGCCCACCGCAACGTCGCGCCAAACGTCGGTAGATGCTTTAAACGTTTTGGTAAACGCCGAGTACATAAAGCTGCCCTGAGCGATGTGGTTGAGGCGTACGGCGCCCAGTTTGTGGTCGATTTGCCCCGAACCTTCGAGGCCCAAAACCCGCGCAGCTCCGGCATTGAACAAGTCGCCGGTTCCGGAACCGCCCGCCGCGGCCATGTCGCTTCCCAGCATATTTTGGTAGTAGGTCGCGAACGCGGTGGCCGTCCAACGTTGGCGTCCGCGGCCCATTTGAACGCCGAGTTCTCCGTTGACACTTTGCTCGGCCTTGACTTCGGGATTGGTCGGGGCAGCTGCAAATCCCCGGTGAACGCTTGCAAACAGCACGTGGTTGGTGCGCTCTCGCTGCACGCGCAGTCCGGGAAGGGCTACCGTGGTGCGCGCGTGCGCCGTACTTGGATCTGCCGCGCGGAGCGAGTCAGAACCGCCCCACTTTTGGCTTTGGGCCCAAATGGATTCGATGCGAAGTCCTGGCACCCACGTCCAGGCGCCCGAGCGGAAGCTTCCTTCGACATAACCCGAGGCTGCTGCCGTTGCGCTGCGTTCATTTCCGGCGGAACCTGGACTTTCGCTGCTCAAGAGGGTCATGGTGCCGTGTGTCAGGTCAAAAACCTCATTGTTCTGCAGTCGATCCGCAAAGTCTTGATGCCATCGAGCTCCAAAACGCACCTCATTTTGACCACTTAACTCGTGCCGTCCGTGGGTTTGAACGCCGCGCGCACCAAAGTGGCGGTTGTTCCAGCGGAGCTCGGCAGTGCCCATGGCCTCTGGGGCTAAGGTGAGCATACGGTAGCGTTCCAAGCTCGGGTTGGCGAGCGCTGATGCCAGGGATGTCCGCGTTCCGCCGGGTTCTGTAATGGCCTCGAGCTTGTACCAATTCCGACCGAAATACTGTGCGTAGGCCGTGGTGCTCACACTCGATCGGCGTCCTGTCCACAGGTGGCGCACCCAGGCTTGGCCAAACTGCGTTGTAAAGCGGTCCTTTTGGGCCAAGGCATACTGCCGGTAGGGATTCTCGGCGAAGTCGGCTTCAGTGAGGCCCACGTAGGACTGCGGCGAGTCTTCCATTTTTCCCATAGCCTTGAATAACAGAGTATTGCGTGAATTCATTCGGAACTGGCTCTTGAATACTAATTCGTTAAAATCAAAACCGGTTCGGCCGCCGCCGTCCATTTGGCGAAACCCGTTGGAATGCTGGCGCAGCCATTCGAGTGAGGCTGACTTTTTGGTTCCGCCCACCGAAACCAAGCTGTGGGCAAAGTAGGTGCCGTACGAGCCCAAGGCAGTGCGAAACTTGAGGCGCTGGTACACATCGGTCGCGTTCGACGAAAAATTAATGGCGCCCCCAGTGGTCTGCGGGCCCGCGGCGATTTGGCTGGACCCCTTGGCGACGTCCATTCCCGCCATGCGCATCAAGCTGGGTTGGTAGTACGCGGCTGGCGAACTGTAGGCGGCTGGAGCCGTCAGCACCCCATCCTCCATCAGTACAATTCGGTTACTTCGCTCGGTGCCGGTGCCCCGAATGCCCCAATTGATGCGCAGTCCAAACCCGTCTTCGTCGCGGGCAATAAGGCCCGGAACCGTGGCGGCCAACTCGTTGGGGTTCACCGACTGAAGCTGGCGAAGTACCCTCGCCTCGACGCGAACGCCGCTGCCCAAATCACTGGCCTTTTGACCAAATCCAAGGGCGGAACTAGCCTGAACTTCAATAACATGTAGACTGTCGCTACGGGAGGAATCCGCCGGAGTGAAGGCTGCGGAGAGGGCTAGAACTACGCCAAACATATTTAGAATGATTTTAAATAGGGCGCAAACCTACAACGCGAACTATGTTGCAGGCAACACTATTTAGAATAATTCTACATTAAATTACAGGTTGAGCGAAATTCTAGGCTGGTAGCCAGTTACTAGGCACTAGTAACTAGTTATTTAGCTGAGTCCTTCGATGCGCCCCGCGCCGTCAATCGTCATGTGTTCGGCGGCCGGAACCTCGGGTAAGCCCGGCATGCGCAGCATGTCGCCGAGCAGTGGAACCACAAAACCGGCGCCAGCACTCACTTCGAGGCCGCGCACGGTCACGCTGAATCCGCTTGGGCGACCTAGGATTTTTTCGTTGTCGGTAAAGGACTTCTGGGTTTTGGCCATGCAGACCGGCAGTTCGCCCAGGCCAATTTCGCCCATGCGTTTGATTGCGGCCTTGGCTGCAGGCGCAAACACGACGTCGTCGGCCCCATAAATCTTCGTGGCAATCTTTTGGATTTTGACCTCCATCGGGTCGCTCAGCTCGTAGGTGTACTTCGGCGACACAGGCCCCTTGGATGCGGCGACCACTGCGCGCGCGAGGTCTTCGGTGCCGGAACCCCCGTGGGCCCAGCCTTCGCTGAGCACGGCTTCGACTCCATAGGCCGCCGCGGCGCTTCGAATGGCCTCTTGCTCTGCGGGCGTGTCGGCCGCGAACGCGTTGATTGCAACTACAACCGGCAACCCAAACGACTGAAGGTTTTCAATGTGCTTGGCCAGGTTGGCGCTTCCGCGCACCACCGCTTCGGGGTTGGGGGTTCCGAGGTCAGTCAAGGCCACGCCGCCGTGGTACTTCAGGGCGCGCACCGTAGCCACGAGCACCGCCACCGACGGCTTGAGTCCGCCCGCCCGGCTCTTGAGGTTCAAAAACTTTTCGGCGCCCAGGTCGGCACCAAAACCGGCTTCGGTGACCACCCAATCTGCGTAGCCAAGGGCCATCCGCGTGGCAATCAGGCTGTTGGTTCCCTGGGCAATGTTGGCAAAGGGTCCGCCGTGCAAAATTGCCGGATTGCCCTCGAGCGTCTGCACCAAGTTGGGTTTGATCGCGTCGCGCATCAAAATCGCCATCGCGTCGGGCGCCTTGAGGTCGCGTGCAAACACCGGCTGGCGGTCCCAGGTGTCGCCAATATAGATGCGGTTGAACCGCTCGCGCAGGTCGTCGAGGTCGCGGCTCATGCACAAAATCGCCATGACCTCTGAGGCCGCGGTGATGTTGAATCCGCTTTCGCGCGGAACCCCGCCCGCCTTGCCGCCCAGCCCAATCACGAGGTTTCGCAGGGCGCGGTCGTTCATGTCCATCACGCGCTTCCAGACAATCGTTCGCGGATCCAGTCCTACACGGTTTTTGCGCTGCAGGTCGTTGTCAATCAGCGCCGCCAAGAGGTTGTTGGCCTTCTCTACTGCCGAAAAGTCGCCGGTGAAGTGCAGGTTGATGTCTTCCATCGGAATCACCTGCGACCGGCCGCCCCCGGCGGCTCCGCCCTTGATGCCAAACACGGGACCGAGCGAAGGCTCGCGAAGAGCCGCAGCCGCCCGAGCGCCAATGCGGTTCAGCCCGTCGGTCAGGCCCACGGTCACCGTGGTTTTGCCTTCGCCGGCCGGCGTGGGGCTGATGGCCGTCACCAGCACCAGCTGGCCCTTGGGGTCGCGCAAGGCTTCGAGCGGAATCTTTGCCTTGGTCTTACCGTAGGGCTCGAGGGATTCCGGGTTCAGGCCCAACTTTTCGGCGATGCGCCCAATGGGTTGCGGGGTTACCGAACGGGCAATTTCTAAGTCAGTCATAACACGTTGCTAGTTGCTAGTTACTTGTTGCTAGTTACTGGTTTTGTGCGCAAGTACGTGCACATAGGCCGACATTCCCTGGTGGTAGGGGCCTTCGTGGAGCTCGCGTTCGACCATTTCGGCCACCTCGTAGTTCCACCCGGGGCCGAGCTCGTCCTTTAGGTCGTCGACGGTGTACAGCATGCTTGGCTCTTGGGGTCCCCCGGTGCGGTACTCCAACTGCTTGGGGTGGTATCCCACCATCTGCAGCCATCCGCCCGGCTTGAGGGCAGAGCGAAGCTGTCCGTTGACCTTTGCCCGCAGCGGCGCCGGCAAGTGGCCAAAAATCGAGACGATGCCGTCCCAGGCTTCGGAGTCAAACACGTACGTGCTCAGGTCGGCGTGAAGCAGCGTCAATTTCACACCGGATTTAGTGGCCAGTTCGGCCGCCCGTTCCAATCCCACAGCACTGTAGTCGAGTGCGGTCACATCGTAACCCAGCTTGGCGAGGTGCACGGCGTTTCGGCCCTGACCCTCGGCCAGGCAAAGCACGCGGCCTGTTCCTGGGGTACAAAAAACTTCACACACGCCCACGTGCGCGGCCTCACCGTAGGCAAATTCCGCCTCGGCAAAGCGTTGGTCCCAATGTTCTTTCATGCCTTAAAGATCGGCGGTTGCAGCCGCTTTTTGAGTGCGTTTGGGCACAAAGCGCAGGTACTGCACACTGATTCCGGCCCATTGGCGGAACCTCGGATCCCCGGACTGAAGCAGCACCCCCTGCAACTGTAGGGTGGTCATCGCCTTGGTCGTAATAAACTGCCGCATCACCACGGCCTGCAGTTGTAGGGCGGAACCCGCTACTTCGGCACTGCCAGCCTCTTGGGACGCCGTCCAACTTGCGGCCATTCCGGCGGCGAGGCGCTTGGCAGAATGTTCGGTTTCGCGCCCCCGCATGCGCACGGCCTGTAGCGAGGCGGACGCCGGTCGAGAGACTCCGTAGCGGTTGACCGCGCTGGCTGAAGCCTGCCCCGAGAGCAGCCAAGCCCGTTCCGTCGATCCGAGCCAGAGGTTGGTCCAGATTCCACCCGAAAAGGCTCCGTTGCCTGGCTGATAGCCCGAGGGGTGCAGCGTGCCCTGAATACTGCGCAACCGGTAGGCGCCCAGCGGAATACCCAGCCACGCACCCGCCTGAAGTTGGCCTTTGGGTAAAATCCAGCGGTGCATCGCGCCCACGTTTGGGTCGCCCAAGCCCCCGAGCAGGTGCTCGGCGTAGGTTCCGTCGGACCAGTAGCCGCGGTAGTAGGACGCACTCACGGGAACCTGGACCCACAGCGCACTGCGGTCGCCCACGGCGTGCTGGTAGCGCACCGCGGCAAACGGTAGGACTTCGCTGCGCCCCCCGCGGAGGCTTGTACTCAGGTCGACACTGCGCCGGCCGAACTGCGGCATGGCCTGCAAAAAGGCTGCGCCTGGACCGCAGCCGCAGGCGTCGCAGGCGAATACGCGCGACGTAGCGAGCATCAATATGCTCAAAATAAATGTTTTAATCCACATAGCTGCTGTCGTTAAGGCTGCCCAAAAAGGCAAGGAGTGAAGATGTTTCGGTGGGCGAAAAAGCGGTCCCGGTGGCCTGTTGCATGTCGACCAGTACCGCCTCGAGGGTGGCAAAGCGCCCGTCGTGCAGGTAGGGCGCCGTAAAGGCCCAGTTTCGGAGCGAGGGAATCCGCATCAGCCCCATGTCCTCAGGGCGTAAACTCACCTTGAAGCGCCCGGAATCGGCGGGCGTGGTTGGGGGTGTTCCGTGGTAGGCGAAGCCCCACGTGGTCTGCAGGGGCCCGGCATGGCAGCCCGCGCAGTGGGCGTCAAACAAGGCTTTGCCCTGGAGCTCAGCCGGAGTCCATTCGCGTTCACCGCGGGCGATCTGGTCGTACGGCGCATTGGAGCTGACCAGGGTCATCATGTAGTGGGCTAGGGCCCGCATGACAAGTTGGCTCGTGGCGGAATCAGTACCAAAGGCATCCCACAGTTCGTTGGGGTAGCGCAGCTCTGCGCGGCGGACGAAGTCCCAAAGGCTCAGGTCGTGCTCAGCCGGATTCGTAATTGGGGCCAGCGGCAGGACCTCAAGGTGGTTGATGCCCCCGTCCCACATAAAGTACGGGGTCCACGCCAGGTTTTGAATGGGCGGCGAATTGCGCCGTCCGAGCCGACCTTCAACGCCGACACTCACGGGCATTCCCGGATCCGAAAAGGCCCCTTCGCGTCGGTGGCAGCTCGCGCACGAAACCTGGCCGTCGGCCGAAAGCGCCGGGTCGTTAAAAAGCAGTTCGCCGAGGCGAACACTGGCTTCGCTTGGCTCAGCGCCGGCAGACCAGGCCGCGCGCGGTGGAAAATGCAGGGGCTGCTCCACCGCGACCGACGGGGAGGGTTGCCACTGGGCGGGTTCGGGCCGGCAGGACGCCGCGAGCACAAGGCCCGCGGCGCCTACCCAAAATCCGAATCGCGGCACGTTTTAGTTGTGCAGGTGCTCGAACTCCATTCCCGAAGCCAGAGCTTGCATGCGGGCCACGGCATTGGCGCCAGGCATGTGGATCATAGCTTGGGTGGCCACGCTCGGCTGTCCGTGCCAAAGCTTGCCCACGTTGAACTTCATGTGCACGGTGGGGTTAGCGCCCTTCTCGACTACAGCGTGGTTGTTGCCAAACGTGTAATCCAGCGATTGAATGGCGTTTTTCTCTGAAGCAAATCCGCCAAGGTGAAAC
Source organism: Bacteroidota bacterium (assembly GCA_039805405.1). GTDB lineage: Bacteria > Bacteroidota > Bacteroidia > Flavobacteriales > Schleiferiaceae > TMED14. The sequence continues at coordinate 9,046 of JBDLUG010000004.1, read as the reverse complement.
TGGAATCCACCAGTCGCTGCTTGCGGGCTCGTACCCTCTGCCTTTACAAAAATGTACCCGGAATTCCAGCTCCAGAACATGCCGTTGGCGGGATCCAGTGCACCTGTTTGGGCGCCCGAAACGTTGCGTACGCTATCTACGCCAAGCATAAACGAAACGCCGGTGTAGTGGTTGGCGGGAACGCCGTCCAGCGCAACGAGGGTGCTCGCGGGGTTGCTGGCATCCACCAAGTAGTAGGATTCCGGGGCAGTCCACGTGCTGCCGTCTTCAGCTGTCAGGACTACGTTCGACACGTAGTACTTAAACATGCTAAAATTCAGGCTGTCCCCGGTCATTGGGTGCATGTAGCCGGTATTCAGTGCGAAGGGTAGTTCAGCACTTCCAAAAACGTGCTCGAATTCGAGGGTGAGCGATCCTGGCTCCGTCGAAGTTTTGGGGTCGCACGAGGCAAACGAAGCAGCGAACAGGGTAGTGACGGCCAATTTGGCCAATAAATTTTTCATAGCAGTTTTAAAATAAGTCAGTTGTAGATGTGTGCGATTGAACCGCAGTCCAACAGGCCGCAGGTTCGCAGTTTGGCACCGAAGCGCCCCAAAATCAACTAACCTATTTTTGGGGGAGGCGTCAGCGTTCCAAAGGCGCCCGAAGGCTGGCCCGAAGTCTGGGGCACCACGAAGTCCCGTACCGTGGCCACTTCGAAGGTAAAAACTACATTAGCAACTGCCTCGGCCACTGTGAATTCGCTGATTTTGAGCTTCAGCCACTCAGCCGACAACGGTTCCGGGGCGCCGCGCTCTTCAATGGACCGCAACTCTTTTGAGAGCTGGCACGAGCCATTGCACTGCATTTCAGGCCGAGCCAAGTTTTCGCACGCCGCTGTATAACGCTCAAACCTAAGCACGTAGTCGCCGAGCACCGCCAGGCGAAGCAAGGGTCCGCTGGCCAGGGCCAACAGCAGCGTAAAGGCGAACAAACGGCGAATCACTAGAGCAAAGTTAACGAGCCACCTGAATCCAAAATTGAGCCAAGTCACATTCGACAATGTAGCCGCCCGACGGCAGGTTCGCGGGCAATGTCCAAGGCTGATCTGCTGGCCAATTTCGTACCTCAGCTACCACCTGACCGTGCACATTTACTAGGCGCGCACGGCCCACCACGGGGCCGTGGTGCACGAGGGTTCCGTCTGTGGGATTGGGTCCAAGACGCCACGCCTTCTCGGCATCATTCAGTCCAATGCCTTGAATTTGAATACTAAACGTGGCGGAATCCACTGTTCCGCAGTCTCGAAAGGCGTACTGCCAGCCGGTGTAGGTTCCGTTGGCGGCATAGGTGTGCCGCAGGGTGTCGGTCGGTGCTGACGAAGCCGTGGTGCCGTCGCCGAGCGTCCAGTACAGCGAATCCGCCCCGGCCCCCGTGTAGGTCAGCCATGCAGAATCAAGCACTGAACCCCAGCTCGCCCCTGCGCTCACGGCGGGGCAAGGCGTCCGGTTGATGCGGTGGGCAAAGGGTAGTGAACCGTTGCCGCGGTCCTCATTCCACACCGCAGTCACATCAAACCCGTGGGCTCCGCTCAGGTGAATCCGCCCCTTAGGCGCCGAATACGTACCCATCTGAACCGTGTCCAGCAAGGTTCCCGCCGTATCCAAAAAGGCGGCGAGCAGGCGGACCGGAGTTCCGCCGTTGTTGAATCCGTCGGTGTACAAAAACACGGGCTTGCTGGCGATGAACCCGATGTGGCCCTGCGGGCTTTGGTCCCGATTGCTGATGGCGAACACCGTCCGAGCGGCGGCACCCCAAGCCAGTGCGCCCGTACGCAAGTGAATTTTTTGGGCCATGGTGCCCATTTGGCCTTGGCTGGTCGGTGTTACTTCGGCGGCTACGTACAAGTATTCGTCGTCGGGGGCAATGCCCATCGTCAGGTTCCGTTCGTACTGGTTTGAAAGCGTCGAAAAATCCTTGCCGTTGGCGCCCCAAGGCAGGCCACCTAAAGGATTGATTCGCTGAATCTTGCCCTGCAAATCCAGGCCTTGCGCGGCGGCCATTCCGAAGTAGGCGGTGTCCCCGCGCTGGGTCAGTGGAAAGCGTCGGTTGCTGTACACGTACCAGCCGTTGGTCAGCGCCTTGGGCTGGTTCCATACGCCGACACCGGCCTGGGTGTAGCGCTGGGCATAGGGCAGTGCCGAGGGACCAAAACTCGCCCGCACGTAGTAAATGACCAGCACGTCTCCGTTGCTGTACTCGAGCATTTCGCCCACGTTGACCTGACCGGTACCGGTGGGTGACGGAATCGTGATCGCGGCTGGCCACGCAAAGCTACCGTTTGCGCTAATTTTTCGAAGTTTGGCCCCGCCGCCATTTGCGTCGATCCAGCCCGTCATTACGTCGCCGTTGGCCAGCGGAAGCACCTTCACGTCGTATCCCTGCCCCAGCGCCACCCCCGACGGCGACCACACATGGTTGCCCACGCTGTCGAGGCGGTGCACCACCGCATCTGTGTTGCCGGTGCCAGTGAACCCAATGTAGACGTGCTCTTGCGCGTCCAACCTGAAGTCCCACGTCACCGTGTAGGTGCCCATGGGCGTCGTGTTGTTGAACTGCAATCCGTTGGTCCCCAATCGCGGAACCCCCTGTTCATTCAAGATTTGCAACCGCGGGCTGTAGCCGGTGCCCGTGGGTTGAAACATGGCCGTGTACGTCCGTCCGCTTGGGCCGGTAATGGCCTGAAGGTCGTCTGTAGATCCGGTGGCTACCGGGGTGTTCACCGCTGTGTTGGGGTTCCATTGGGCCTCCAAGGTGCCGCTCAGCAGGGCACAAAGTCCGGCAATTAAAATCGTTCGCATGCGAATAGGGGGTTCGGGTCAGAGACTAAAGGTAGGGGGCAATCGTACCTTTAATGCATGAACAAATCCATACTCAGCCTGCTACTGACCCTCTTCGTGGCATCCCTTCACGCGCAAACATTTGACGTGCTTGTTTGGGCTGACGAATTCGCAGTCGATGGCCCACTCGACACGGCTAAGTGGTGGCAGCAGCACCAGCTCCCGAACGGAACAAGTTGGTACAATGGTGAAATTCAGCACTATACAAACCGTGATACCAATGCCTACATTCAGGGCGGATCCCTTCACCTTTCGGCGTACAAAGAAACCTTCACTGACCAAGGACAAACCAAGGACTACACCTCTGCACGACTGAATTCAAAATTCGCCTTTACCTACGGTCGGGTAGAGATTCGGGCCCAGCTACCCACCGGAACCGGCACGTGGCCAGCACTTTGGATGCTTGGTCAAAACATTACCGAACCGGGCGCGTACTGGCAAACTCAAGGTTACGCCACCCAACCCTGGCCGCAGTGCGGCGAAATCGACATCATGGAACATTGGGGCCACAACCCAAATCATGTGTCGAGCGCCATTCACACTCCCTCGAGCTTTGGCGGAACCCAAAACGTCGGCGGTCGATTTTTATCCACGGCAACAACTGCCTACCACGTCTACAGCATGGAATGGACTCCCACGTCCATCACCTTTGCCGTGGACAGCGTTGTTCACTACATCTATGCTCCAAGTGTCCAAAATTCAAGTACTTGGCCATTTGATCTTCCGCAGTTCATCCTCATGAACATTGCGATTCAGCCTTCCATTGATCCGAACATCACTGAAGCTAAAATGCTGGTCGACTACGTGCGGATCTACCAAAGCAGCTTAAGCATCACTGAACCGGAACATGCTACGCTCAAGGTCGTTCCCAATCCCGCTACAGATGAGCTTAGCTTAATGTACCCTTCGGGTGCTACATCGGCCCGAATCCTAAATATGCACGGGCAAGTCGTTCGCGAACTTTCGGTAGGTGACCGAGTTCACCGCATACCAGACCTGCCAGCGGGACCCTACATCATTGAAGTTCAGGCACAGGGTCGCCCCGTTCAGACGTTGCTTCAAAAGATATAAATGCAAAGACCGGCCCCGCGAGGGGCCGGTCTTCCAATCTTGGCAAGCGTACTTAGTTCTTTTTAATGGCCTTCCAAACCTCAGCCTCATCGAGCTTCTTGGTACAGAAGAACCAATCGTGGCAGGTCATCTCGCCTTCGTCGCCGTCCATGCGGGCCTTGGCTACGCCGCACGAGCCTGCGGTCGGAACAATCACGTCGCTACCTGGGCGCCAGTCGGCAGGAGTCGCAATCGAAAACGCATCGGCGGTCTGCAGTGCCACCACCGTGCGGTAGATCTCGTCAAAATTCCGGCCTACGCTGAGCGGGTAGTACAAAATGGTGCGAATCATGCCCTTGGGGTCGATGAAGAATACGGCCCGAACGGCCTTCGTTGAGCTTTCGCCTGGCTGAATCATGCCGTACTTCGAGGCCACTTCCATGGTGATGTCTTCAATCAGCGGAAACTTCACTTCTACGTTGCTCATTCCGTTGAAGGTCACCTTCTCTTTAATGGTACGCAACCACGCGATGTGGGAATAAAGCCCGTCAATCGAAAGGCCCACAAGCTTGGTGTTGACCTCGGCGAGCTTGTCTTCTATGGACGAAAACGTCATGAATTCGCTGGTACAAACCGGAGTAAAATCTGCCGGATGCGAGAACAAAATCACCCAGCTTCCTTGGTAGTCCTGAGGAAAATTGATCGTTCCTTGCGTGCTAATCGCGGTAAATTCGGGTGCAGCATCCCCGATGCGGGGCATGGAGTAGGTGGGGGTTGTTGTAGGTTCCATTGTAGGGGAGTTTTGAATTATTGAATACCTCAAAATTCCCCCCAATCATGGGGCCTAAAGGGGACCCAGGTCACCAATAACCCGTTTAAATAGCCCCGAGCTATGGGCGAAAGCCAAAGGCTATCGAGGCGGGTCCTTCAACCCGCCCCAATGCCTGGATTATGCCTCGAGTTTCAGCTGAACCTCGCCCTCGAGCTTGATTTCGTCGCTGACCAACAGGTCGCCTGCCTCGTTCAGCACGTGAAACGCCAGTCCAAAGTCCTTTCGGTTGATGGTGCCCGAAAAACTCAAACCTGCTTTTGTGCTGCCCCAGGGGTCTTTGGCGATTCCGCCCACTTCAACGTTGAGCGAAACGGGCTTTTCTACACCACGAATGGTCATGATTCCGTCTACGCTCAGGTCTTGACCGTTGCGCTGCACCGACTTTGATGCAAATACCAACTTCGGGTGGTTTTCGGCGTCAAAGAAGTCGGCCGACTTCAGGTGGTTGTCGCGGTCGGCGTTCTTCGTGCTGATGCTCGCAATGTTCGCCTCAAACGAAATATTCAGGTCGTTAAGGGCCTCGTCGCTCGAGGTCACGCTGCCTGAGTACTCACCAAAGTGGCCGCGCACCTTCGTAATTACCAGGTGGCGTGCTACAAATCCAATTTCAGAGTGGCTGGGGTCAATAGTCCAAGTTGCCATAGTTGTGTGTTTAAACATTAATATGGCAAATGTAGCACAGAAAACCACATTTGTGTTTAAACATTAAATTAAGGTCTGAAACTACTTCACCACCCGGTACGCCATAGCGGCCCCGATGAGGGCTACGGTGAACGTGCCTTCAGCAAATGTTCGCACTACCAGGGCAAAGACGACAAGCCCCGCGACCCAGGCCCAGCGAAATCCGACAATCCGCACGTAGGCAATGCCCAGTGCGATTTTAAGTCCGGCGTACAGGTTCCGAACCCAGGGTATGCCCAAAGGATCAAAGCCCAGCGCGTGCTTTTCTTCGCCTACAATGATGCTCACGAGCATGGACAGCATTAAAAAGCTGATGCTCCAGAGCCAGAACCGCCGCGATTCCGCTATTTGGCCCCCATCCATCGGTCAATGCGCGGTTTAAGAATCCAAAGCAGCACGATGGAACCGTAGATGAACACCCCAAAAACGTACTTGATAAAGAAGAAGTAGGTGTCGCCGCCGTGGTCCCGAAGGGCGACCAATGAACCAATGCGAATCACATTAAAAATCTGCACCACAAAGAGTCCGACAAAAGCCTGCACGAGTGAACGCCAGGTCCATCCGCCGATGCCGATCACGTAGGCGGCGTACACGATGGCCAGCCGGAGTCCATTGCAGCCTTCAAGGATGTTGACCATGCGCCCCTCGCGGCCCACATAGCACCCATCCAAAAAGCAGGACCATTCGCAGTCCGCGACGCCCATGAATCGGGCCGTTTCGTGGCTGAGTCGGCTGACCCAGTAGGTGACCATGTCCAAGTCTCCGTTGCGCTTGACCAGCACGAGGTAGAGGCTGTACAGAAAGCTGAGCACAAAAAAGGTGACCAAAAAGCGCACGACAAACCCAAGAAAGGGGCGGTTGCTGCGGATCCATGCGGTTAATGCTGCCATACCATAATGTAGAGGATTCGAAGGTACGCCCAAACCAAGTGGCGCGCCGCCCAAAGCTGCCCCCAGCGCTTCATCGGGCGAGGCGTTTGCGGGCGAGGACGGCACCGCCCACAAGCAAAAGGAGTATTCCTCCGTCAAGGGGTACGGGTGGATTGGGTTCCATCACACCTTGGGGCAGGACCACAGGCGATGGGGCCTCAAACATGCCCTCAAAGCTGGCCTTAAAAAGTGATTCGGAACCGTCGACTTGGGCCCATGCGGCCGCAGGAGCCGCAGCCAGAGCCGCGGCAATCATCATTGATTTCATAGCAGTTAGGATTTAAGATTGATTTTATGGGATTCCCAGCCTCGCGCGGTGCGAACCCGCAGTACGTACACGCCTTCGGCAAGCCCATGGGGAATGGGATCATGGGCGGAGCCCGTGGGCACCAGTACAACTTGGCCGAGCACATTGAGCACTTCGAGCTCAACGGCGTCCGGAACCCACAACCACCCCGGCCCCGTCCGCCACGAACTAGGCTGAGTTTCTACAGACCCAAGCGCTTCAGCGAGGAGCGTCCACGATTGACTTCCGTCGAGATGCACTGCTGCAGAACCCTGGTCGAGCCGCACGTGCTGGCCGTCGCCCCCAAGCAGCCAAAGGATTCCTGTGTGCCCCACCACCGAAACCATGGCACCACGCGCACTGTCGCTCCACGAATTCAGGGTCAGTGAAGTCTGAGGATTCCAGGACTTCGCTGCGGCGTCGTATGTTTCGGTGGCTGCCGCCCACTGAATTCCGGTCGGACTTTGGCGCGCCACCGCATCTCGGTCGGCGTCAAACCCGGCCCCCGCGTCTTCGCGCGGGTCCAAAAACACTACTTCGGCCCAGTTTCGGTCGGGAACCGCCAACGTAATCGCCACCCGCAGGTTGGGCGGAGCCGAACTCAACACTCCGCGCTGTCGAGCCACCAATTGGGCCCCCGGACCCTGCGCTCGAACCCAAAATCCCTGCATCGGCAGAATCACCTGCCCCAAATTACCCCCGCTCGGGCTGTAGTAGGCATAACCCCCTAGGCCAGCGTTGAGCGATGGATCCCAGATCGAATACGACGCGTCGACCCCAAGGCGCTCAACCTGTCCAAAGTCCAATCCGCAAGCAAAAGGATTGCCCAAAAGATTCCATCCGTCGGTCACCGTGGTCGAGTGGACCGTGCTAACCGGGTTGGGAACGTCTGCGTAGCCCAGATCCCACTGGGTCCAAGGAATCCGCGGCAGTTCACCTCGAACTGAAACCAGTCCGGATCCCTGAACGTAGAATCCCTGTCCCCGCGCATCGATTCCTTGGCCCGGAGCACGGTATTCACCGCTGTCTGCGTTCCACGAATAGAGCGCGAGGCTGTCGGCACCCCAAAGCCCACGCACCCCCTCAGCCAGTGGACTCGACAGCTGCTGCCAGCCCACAGAGGGCCAAAACCGTTCGGCGAGAACCCCGCCGCTCCCGGAGGCACCCACGCGCATTTGAGCTTGGCCCGAAGCACTCGCGCGAAGAACTACCCCACCGTCAACCAAAGCGCGACTGCGTACGTCGAGGGCTCCGCCCGCAATCACTTCGAGCTCAACGCCTTTTGCGACACGTAGCACATCACAGGCAAAACCAGTACCTGAATACGGGGCCGTTACCAGAGCGTTCACGCCGGGCATGGGGGCACCGAGCGACCAGGACTGCCCGTTCCACTCAGTGGGCTGGGACTCTTGGCCGTTGAGGCGAAGGTTATCCCAGCGCCAGGTCCCAGCGGTACTGTAGTTCTGGCTGCTCGTCGTGGGCAGCTCGCGCATGCCTTGGTAGGCCTCGTTGGGCCCAAAACTGCCGCCAAAATGACTGAACGCCACGGGTGAAAACACCGAAACCAGCCGAAGCCATACCGACGAATGCCCGGCGGCCCCGGCCAAGGGAGCCACGAACGGCACAAACACGTCAAAGGGACCCCAACCCGAATCGGGCTGCCAGGCCACAAACCACGTGGCGCCCGAATCCATGGATGCCTGGATCTGCCACCAACGCGACGAAGTGGACGACCCCCGCAGTGCACCTGACAGCCACACGCTATCCATGCCAAGGGTATTGGCTTCCATCCACAAACCACGCGCTCCAGATTCCATACCCTGGGATGCAAATCCCTTCAGCGATAGCGCTTTGCCGGCTCCGAGGCCCTGAACCCAGGACTCTGAAACCCCCAAAGGTCCCACCACGGCGTAGCCGCTGTCGCACTCCAGGACTGAAGCGTCAAATGCCCAATGGGCGATAGCTTGGCCTGAGGCCGAACGGGCGAACAGCACACCTAGCGCAATTGCCCAAAAAGAAAAAGTTTTCATGCTTGCTCCGATTTAGAGGGGCAAGCTGCGACGCACTACTTCGTGCAGTCGTCGATAAACGTAAGTAAACGGCTAGGACTTCGCCAGCACCACCCGAACCTGGGCGACCACCACATTGCTCTGTTCGGCCTTAAGCCAGTACATGCCAGCAGGCAGGTGCGTCACCTCCCAAGCGAATTGGCGCTGGCTTGAATTCAGGTTTTTGGCGTCCACCTGACGGCCAAGCATATCGTACAAGCTCAGCGAAACGGGCGCGGTTCCGCTCAACTCCAACTGGCCACGAAGCGTGCCCTGAACGGGATTCGGATACACCACAAGGGGAGAGCCGCCCACCATGAATGCCCAGCTCGCTGCAGCAA
>JBDLUG010000003.1:0-23598 GCA_039805405.1 Bacteroidota bacterium | reverse complement strand
TCACTCTGGCGACCGCGAAAGTCGTCAAAACCAAAGAAGGACTTGAGTAAAGCGCGGCTTTGGGCCGGTACCGTAGATGCCATAGGGGGATCAAAAATGCGGCGCAAAATTGCACCAAAACTTGAAGGTACGACCAAACCTACCTTTGCCAAATGTCTGACGGCAATACGATGCCCTTTTTGGCCCACCTGGCCGCGCTGCGCACCCACCTCATGCGGGCTTCTGCCTACATTCTTGCAGGTGGGGCGATTGCCTTTGCCGCAATGGATTGGCTCTTCAACAGCGTACTGCTCGCCCCCAAAGAGGCCAACTTCATTACCTACCAGCTCTTTTGCCAGGCAGGTACCTATTTGGGACTCCCCTCGCTCTGCATCGGGGGCTTTGAACTTCAGCTGCTCAACACGCAGATGGCCGGCCAATTCAGTCTGCACATTTGGCTTTCGCTCGTCGCGGGCTTGATCATGGCGTTTCCATTGGTTCTCTTTGAACTGTGGCGCTTCATCGCTCCGGGTCTCACCGAGCGCGAACGCAAAATGTCGGCGGTCTTCATCGGCTCGGCCTCGGTCCTTTTCTTTAGCGGAGCTTTGTTCGGCTACTACGTTATCGTTCCGCTCAGCCTGCAGTTTTTGGCGACCTACACGGTGAGCGGCGAAATCCAAAACCTATTTGAGATGTCCTCATACTTGTCGACGGTGACGAGTGTAGTTCTGGCGACGGGGCTACTTTTTGAACTCCCTGTTGCGGTATACCTTTTGTCGCGCCTCGGACTCACAACGCCGCAGGGCATGCGCACCTACCGCCGCCATGCATGGATCGGAATCCTCGCGGTAGCTGCCATCATTACCCCTCCAGACGTTTTCAGCCAGATTATCGTTTCACTGCCTGTTGCACTGCTGTACGAACTCAGCATAGGGCTGAGTCGCTTCGCACAATACCAGCGCGCCCAGCGCGTTAGCAACCCGTCGTGATGAAGCTCGAAGCACAGTCCCTGGTCAAAACCTACAGAGGCCGCAATGTGGTCGACGGCGCGTCGTTTTCGGTCAATCAAGGCGAAATCGTCGGACTTCTCGGCCCCAACGGAGCCGGTAAAACCACCTCATTCTATTCGGTTGTCGGTTTGGTTCGTCCCGACGAAGGCCGCGTACTGCTTGACGGTCAGGACATCACGGGCCTTCCGATGTACCGGCGCGCCCAGCTCGGAATCGGCTACCTCGCTCAAGAGGCCTCGGTCTTTCGCAAACTGAGCGTCGAAGACAACATTGCGGCGGTTTTGGAATGGCGCGGATTCAACCGTGCCGAAGTTTCGCGGCGCACCGAAGAACTGCTCGGCGAGTTCAGCCTGCACAAAGTGCGCAAGAACCGCGGAGATTTGCTTTCAGGTGGTGAACGCCGCCGCACCGAGATTGCGCGCTGCCTCGCGTCAGACCCCAAATTCATTCTGCTTGATGAGCCCTTTGCGGGCGTCGACCCCATCGCGGTCGAAGACATTCAGTCCATTGTGGCCCGCCTCGCCGACGAGCGCGGAATCGGCGTCCTGATCACCGACCACAACGTGCACGAAACCTTGGCGATCACCGACCGCACCTACCTCATGTTTGAGGGCAAGATTATCAAAAGCGGAACCGCCGAAGAACTCGCCGACGACGACGTGGTTCGCCGCGTGTACTTGGGGCAGAACTTCAGTCTTCGCCGCGGTGTGCGGCGCGACGGAGGCGGTCATTAATCGCCCTCCCGAGGCCTACTTCAGGGGCCAATTCGATCCACAGTTCATTAAAGTCCGAGGCTGCAAACTCGCGCAGCGCGGCAAATAGCCGTTGGGCTCCCTCGGCACAGTCTCCGTGGGTGGTTAGCGCATTCGCCGTTCCGTTCGAGGCAAACCGCAACGCCTGTACGCCCTCGGGAACCGAAAAAAGCGACCAGTCCACACCGTGGTCCATCAGCCGAACGGGTTTGCCGGGGGCATAGTGCGCATCGAGCATTCCCGGGGCACTTGGTTTGCTCGAGGACGTTCGAACTTCTGGCTCGTACCCCAGAATTTCGGTGAGGGTCTCGACCGGAATTCCGCCCAAGCGCAGCACCACTGCGCGCCCTTCAGGCCACGCGACGATGGTTGATTCGACGCCGACGCCGCAGGCTCCGCCGTCCAAAATATAGTCCACCTGATCCCCGAGCTGGTCTGACACATGCTGGGCAGTGGTGGGCGACACAAATCCAAAGGGGTTGGCACTGGGCGCAGCCACCGGAACCCCCGCCGAGGCCAAGAGTTGACGGGCAAGCTTCAGCTGCGGAATCCGCACCGCGACATGGTCGAGACCCGAAGTAACCAGGTCAGGCACCTCAGGCCGCTTCGGGAGCACATAGGTGAGGGGAGCGGGCCCCAATTTGGCCCAAAGGAGCTGTGCTTCAGAAGGAATCGCCTGTGCGACGCGGTCAACCTCAGTCCAGTCCGACAGGTGCACAATTAACGGGTCAAAGTGCGGGCGGTTTTTGGCCGAAAAAATTCGCGCAACGGCGACCACGTCGAGTGCGTTTGCTGCGAGCCCGTACACCGTCTCAGTGGGCATTCCAACGAGTCCGCCCGAACGAAGTGCGGACGCCGCGCGGGCTACATCCTGGCCAATTAAACTCATGGCCTCAAAGGTATGCTAGCCTTAGTAGGAGTGCTCGTCAAGTTCGACTTTTCCGCGAAACGTGTAAAAGACAAATCCGGTGTAGGCCAAAACTAGGGGGCCACCTATAGCGGCAATTATGAGCATTGTCTCAAGTGATTCCGCAGAAGAAGCAGAGAAGTAAATGTCAAGTGAACGCCCACCTGGAATGCGATTGCGAAGTAGGGTTGGAAAGAGGCTTGCCGCCACTAATCCCATAAGTAAAGCGAGGTTAAGTGCGGAATTAAAAAAGGCCCAACGAAACGCGCGGCGGGCTACCAAACGAACGGTAGATGCTACCGAAAGCAGCACGAGTACGGGTAGACCAAATAGAATTGGGTAGTTTCGAAATACCTCAGCTACATGGGTCATGAATACCAAAGTAACCATGGTTACAAGTACAAAAAGCACAACAAACGAAACTGCTGCCGATTGAATCAATCGCTCGAGTTTTGCGAAGAGTGCCCCTTCAGTTTTCATGCTCAAATAGAGTCCGCCATGGAGGGCAAAAGCGGCAACTGTGAGTAGCGATACGATGAGCGCGTAGGGGTGTAGTAGATCCAAAACGCTTCCGGTAAAGTTGCCCTGGTCATCCATTGGGATTCCGAGTACGACGTTGCCCACTACGGCGCCCAGAAGTACGGTCATCAAAGTACTGCTCGTAGCGTAGGCTCTATCCCAGCCATTGCGCCACCAAGCCATAGGCTCTTTACTTCTGAACTCTATTGATATTGCCCTAAAAATGAGTGAAACCAAGAAGAGCATGAACGGTAGGTAGAACGCGCTAAACAATGTGGCGTAGGCCTCGGGGAACCCTGCAAAAAGGGCACCGCCTCCGATAACGAGCCAAACTTCGTTTCCGTCCCAAACTGGACCAATTGCATTGAGTGCGATTCGCCGAGACGTTTCTTTTTTGAGAAAGAGGTGGAGCATACCAGACCCAAGGTCAAACCCGTCAAGTATGGCGTAGCCAGCAAAAAGTCCCCCAACGACGAGGAACCAAAGAGTGGGGTAGTCAAGTCCCAAGAAACTCATGATTTTGGGGATTTAGCGATCCAAGAGGCGTGTTTGGGGCGATGGTCAATTAGGTATCCTTCGTCCGAAGGGCCTTTTTTGATTTTTTTATTCAAGAGGTAGATAAAAAGGGCAAAGAGCAAAGCATACACCAATGTGAACAGAATCAACGAGAACAAGACCTCACCCGCACCCACTGTTGGCGAAAATGCATCTTTGGTTCGTAAGAGGCCGTACACAACCCAAGGCTGACGGCCCATTTCGGCCGCAAACCAACCCGCTTGATTCGCAACTTGGGGCAAAAAGACTGAGAAAACTAAAATGCGGTTCCACCAAGGGGCATCCTCCCATCGCCGGGTCCAAAGTGCCCAAAGTCCAAGAAAAGCGAGTAGTGTCATTAATCCAGCACTGCCAACCATGATATGGTAAAACTGAAAAATTGCATTGACCGCTCTGGGTTGGTCTTCATTAGCAAAAGCGTTGAGTCCAGCAACCCGACCCTCAAAATTGCCATGCAACAAGAACGAGAGCCCTCCCGGAAGTCCTATTCCATAAACTTTTTGATTCTGGGCGTCAACCCAACCTAAAGCATAAAGGTCAGCGGCACCTGTTTCAAAATGTCCTTCCATTGCGGCAAGTTTGGCAGGTTGGTATTCGGCGACGAGTTCTGCACTGCGGTGCCCCGAAAACCACTGCGCCAAAATAGCAACAGTCGCGAAACCGATTCCGAGGCGCATCATTTTTTGAGCGGCCTCGCGATGCTGGCCTTTGAGTCGGTACCAAGCTGCTACTGAAATCACAAAAAAGGCCCCAGCTAAGAGGGCTCCCAAAAGCACATGTACTAATCGGTCTACTGAGGTTGGGTTAAATACCATCGCCCAGAAGTCGGTAATTTCTGCCCTCACTCGACCCTGCTCACTCACTAAGTGGTATCCCGCAGGAGTGTGCATCCAGCTGTTGGCGACCACAATCCAAATGGCCGAAAAGGTAGATCCCAAAGCGACCATCAGGGTCGAAATAAAATGTACTCGTGGCGAAACCCGGTTCCACCCAAAAAGCAGTATTCCGAGAAATCCTGACTCCAGGGCAAAGGCAAAGATGCCTTCGGCGGCCAACGCACTGCCAAAAACATCTCCTACAAAGCGTGAATACGTGGCCCAATTTGTGCCAAATTCGAACTCCATCACAATGCCTGTGGCCACCCCCAGACCAAAAATGATGGCAAAAAGTCGAACAAAAAAGAGGCTGAGTCGTCCATAAACTGGATTTTTCGACTTCAGGTAAAGGCCTTCAGTGACAACCATAATCCAACCGAGACCAATGCTCAACGGTGGATAGAGGTAGTGAAAAGCAACCGTGAACGCAAATTGGATTCGGGCGAGGATTTCGACATCCATACTAAAGAGGTGAAAGGGAGTTCATCGCAAAGAAGGCTCCAATCCGTCGTACACTTTGTGCGCTAGGTCACGGCCCCAACTCGATGCGCAGCTGCGCTCCGTCCACGATGTCGACGCTGCGAAATGCCACCGCGCGGTCGTAGCGTTCGCCCCAGATTCGGGCGTACACGATTCCGGTGTACTGATTGGCCGAAACGCTGTGGCTACCCTCAGACCAGTCGAGGCCCTCAGCCCCGGCATCCAAGTCGCGGTAGCGGTACTCGAGGTAGCCCTGCTTTACGAGCACCCGGCCCACATAGGCACCGCGGCCCTCGTCAAAGTGCAGCCGGTGTTCGGGCCCTGGGTGGTACTGGTTCACATCGCCTTCGATCGCCATGCGGCGGGTGCCGGAACCTTCGGTGTCCTTGAGCTCAAGGTCCAGCCACAAGTAGTCGGCTTGGGTGTGGTTGTCGCCACGTGCGGCGCGCGGAACAAAGCTTCCGCGGGCATCCTCTTGACGCGTGTATCCGAGAATCCCCGTGGGAATATCTTGGCGCACAAAGCCGACCCAACGGTCCTGGAGCTCGTAGCGCGCAACCCGCAGCGATCCCGCCGGAAGGTTTTTGGTGTCGGCAAAGCGCATCACGGTTCCGGCCAAAAAGCAGTTTTCGCCACCGTTGTAGTCAAAGTCCAGTCGGTCGCCCTGCGCAAAGCGCGGAGCCAAAAGGCGGTACGACGTCCAGTCGCGGTTCTGAATGATTCCGAGCCGAATGTCGGCAAAAGGATTGGTCGTGCGGCTTGCGTCCCAGGGGAACCACGCATCGACCTCTTGGTAGCGTGCGGTCAAGCGCGGTGAGGCGGGTCGGCGAACGGCCAACTGCAGGTCCGCCGTCGATTCTGCGAACACGGTGGGCAGGCGCAAGAGCAGCTCTTCGTCGTGGTATACCTCTAGGTAGTAGTTGCCCGATAGTACCGGCATACTGCTGGATTCCGGAAGCGCGGCGGCGTAGTGGCTGTAACCCTGGTAGGTATTGAACGACAGGCGGCCTTCGGCGATTTGACCTTCCCAAAATCCGGTCAGGTATTCAGACGCGATGATGGGCGAGGGAGCCCAGTTTCGGTCGCAGTGCACCCACACATAACGAAGGGGCAGAACCGACTGACTGAAGTCGTCGAAGCGAAGCTGAAGGGCGCCCTCTTGGCCAAGCCCCACCACAGGTGGCGCATCAACCCGATCTACGGGGTGCCACATCACGCTGTGAATAAGGCTATCTTTTTTGATTTCAGGTAGTTGTGCCGATAGTTTTGGTAAGAAGAACGATAAGCCAAGAGCCCAGAGCACAGTTCGCAGTATTTGCATGCCTTAAAGGTGGTAAAAACATGTTAAATATTCACCTTAGTGCAATGTGACTAATGTACCTTTGCGGCGAATTTTTTACGCCGTTATGCCTAACTTACATACTGTTCGTAAGGGTCTCGACCTCCCAATCCTGGGAGCGCCTGAAGCTCTCGTCGATGGCCACCTAAGCGCTTCCGTGTACGCGGTTCGCCCGAGCGACTTCCGCGGACTTGTCCCCAAACTAGCTGTAAAAGAAGGAGATCGCGTCCTCGCTGGCGACGTCCTCTTTACTGACAAAGCCGATCCGCGCATTCGCATCACCTCACCCGTGAGTGGCGAAGTAGCGCGAATCGAGCGCGGCGACAAGCGCAAGATCCTTGCGGTCGTAGTTCTTGCCGATAGCCAGCAAGAATACCGCAAATTCACGTCGGGAATCCCCGCCAACCGCGCCGACGCCATCAATTGGCTCCTCGAATCAGGCGCGTGGTCACTTGTGGAATCGCGCCCCTACGGACGCATTGCCAACCCTGACGCCGAGCCCAAGGCCGTATTTATCAACGGCATGGCGACCGAGCCCCTCGCGGTAGCTCCCGCAGTCGCACTCGCGGGTCGCGAAGAGGACTTCGCCATGGGACTTCAGGTTGTGGGCCTGTTCAGCAAGCGCAGCGTGCTGTCGATCGCTGCCGGCGAAACCACCCCGGCGCTTACCAAAGCGAGCGGAGTCGAACTCCACCAGTTTAAAGGTCCGCACCCCGCAGGAACAACCAGCGTGCACATCAACCAAATCAGCCCGCTCAACAAGGGCGAGGTAGTGTGGACATTGAACTACCAGGATGTAGCCATCTTGGGTCACCTGGCGCGCACGGGTTCCCTCAAACTTGAGCGCGTGCTTTCGTTGAGCGGAACCGGTATTTCAAAGCCCCGCGCCATTACAGCGGTCGCAGGAGCGAGCCTCGAGACCTTTCTCAGCACAGAGCTCAAGGCAGGCAACTACCGTGTGATCTCGGGAAGCGTGCTGACCGGAACCAAAGTGGGTAAGTCGGGCTACCTCACGTACTACGCGAGCCAACTTACCGCCATTCCTGAAGGCGAGGGCACTGACTTCTTCGGATGGGTGCTTCCAAGCTTTGCAAAATGGTCGGTGAGCCGCACGCTGTTCAGCTGGCTGACACCAAGCAAGAAGTACGACCTCAGCACCAAGCAGCACGGTGAAGACCGCGCGTTTGTGGTGACTGGTCTCTACGAAAAAGTGTTTCCGTTTGACATCCTCCCCATGCCCCTCCTCAAGGCAATGTGGGCCAAGGACCTCGAAAAAATGGAACAACTCGGCGCCTATGAAGTTGTACCTGAAGACTTCGCGCTTTGCGAGGTAGTCTGCCCTTCAAAGCAAGAACTGCAAAATTTGGCTGAAGAAGCCCTCGATCTACTCTACACCGAAATGAATTAATCCCAAAAATCAGATGAAATTCGTTCAGAATCTATTTGACAGCACCCGCCCTGCGGTGACGACGGGCAAGCTCAAAGGCTTGTACCCGCTGCACAACGCGCTTGAGACGATGTTCTTTGTTCCGAACCACAACGCCCACAGCGGTGCCCACGTTCGCGACGCCATCGACATGAAGCGCACCATGGTGACGGTAATTTTTGCCCTCGTTCCAGCCTTGATTTTTGGTCTGTTCAATTCGGGCTACCAGCACCATTTGGCCATCGGCCAAATCGAGTCGGGTTGGGCTAACTTTTGGACACTCGAGAACGCCCTCTACGGCGCCCTCAAAGTGATTCCAATGATCGCGGTGACCTACATCGCGGGTCTTGCCATCGAAATCTACTTCGCCTACCGCAACAAGCACGCGGTGAACGAAGGCTTCCTGGTGTCGGGTATTTTGATTCCCTTAATTATGCCCGTCGACATTCCCTTGTGGATGGTTGCGATCTCAACGGCCTTTGCCGTACTGATCGGTAAAGAGGTATTCGGCGGAACCGGAATGAACATCCTCAACCCCGCACTCACGGCACGCGCGTTTGCGTTCTTTGCCTACCCAACCTACATGTCGGGTGACAAGGTATGGGCTGGTTTGACTCAAGTTGACGGCGTGTCTTCGGCCACCGCACTCGGACAGTATGCCACTACCGGCACGACCGATTTCAGCGCTTGGGATGCCTTCTTGGGAATTATTCCAGGTTCAATCGGAGAGACCAGTACCGTAGCAATTTTAATTGGCGCGGTGTACCTCATCGGCACAGGGGTTGGTTCGTGGAAGATCATGTTCTCGGCTGTCCTTGGAGCTCTGACCATGGGTCTCATCTTTAACGGAGTAGCTGACCTTATGATCAGTCCAGAGCAGCAATCCTACTTGGCAGTGCCGTTCTACTACCACCTCGTATTTGGCGGGTTCGCATTTGGTGCCGTCTTCATGGCTACTGACCCCGTATCGGCCGCCCACACCGAGCGCGGTAAGTGGATCTACGGCTTTCTCGTCGGCGTGTTCTCCATCATGATTCGCGTGTTCAATCCGGCGTACCCTGAAGGCGTTATGCTGGCAATTCTCCTGATGAACGTGTTCGCACCGCTCATCGACCACTACGTCGTCGAGGGCAACATTTCAAAGCGCCTCAAGCGCGCCCAAACGGTTCAAGCTTAAAGTACCATGAACGTAAACAGCAATTCCTACACCTACGCCTTTGCCATTGGTTTGGTGGTCGTTGTCGCGGCCGCATTGGCTGTGGCCGCAACCGGCCTCAAGCCCGCACAAGACGCGAACATTGAGCTCGAAAAAAAGGCCAACATCCTGTCCTCAATCGGACTGCAGAGTGAAGATCCCGCCGCACTGTACGATCAGGTCATAAAAGAACAAATCGTGCTCCTCAACGGCCAAGTCGTTGACGGCAAACTGCCCGGAAGCATTGACATGGCAGCCGCGGTGGCACTTCCGGCCGAGCAGCGCGAGGCTCCGCTCTACGTTGCACAGACCGACGGCGAGACCTACTACATTATTCCGGTGCGCGGAAAAGGCCTTTGGGGCCCAATCTGGGGCTACCTAAGCTTAAAGTCCGACGGCAAAACCGTGTACGGAGCCAAGTTTGACCACAAATCCGAAACGCCGGGTCTGGGTGCAGAAATTTCCACGCCGATGTTTACCGACCAGTTCCCCAATAAGGTGGTGTTCAGCGACGCCTACACGGGTATTGAGGTACGCAAGGGAGACGCCAGCGGCGACCAGCAGGTCGACGGCATTTCAGGCGGAACCATTACCTCGGTCGGGGTTCAGGCCATGCTCGAAAACTGCCTAAAGCCCTACCAAACCTTTCTCGCTACGCGCAACGCTCCAGCTGCTGCGCCACAGGCTACCACTGACACGCTAACCGTTGCCACCCTATGAGTACAGAAGTAAAAACGCAAGAGAAAGAGGGGCTCTTTTCAAAAAAGAACCGCAAGCTCCTTACTGATCCGTTCAACGAGAGCAACCCAATTACCGTTCAGGTTCTCGGAATTTGTTCGGCGCTAGCCATTACCGTAAAAATGAAGCCCGCCCTCGTAATGGGTTTGAGCGTCATGGTCGTAACGGCTTTTTCCAACTTGATTACGTCCCTGATTCGCAACTACATTCCCAACCGGATTCGCATCATTGTGCAACTGGTGGTCGTTGCTGCGCTGGTAATTATTGTAGACCAAATTCTGAAGGCATATGTCTACGACGTTAGTAAGCAGCTTTCTGTATTTGTGGGTCTGATCATCACCAACTGCATCATTATGGGTCGCATCGAGGCCTTCTCGCTCGGCAATCCGCCCTGGAAGTCCTTCCTCGACGGCATTGGCAACGGTGCGGGCTACGGTGCCATCCTGATCGTGGTTGCCTTCTT
Source organism: Bacteroidota bacterium (assembly GCA_039805405.1). GTDB lineage: Bacteria > Bacteroidota > Bacteroidia > Flavobacteriales > Schleiferiaceae > TMED14. The sequence goes on along the minus strand of JBDLUG010000003.1, from coordinate 13,360 downwards.
TCGCGAGCTTTTGGGCAGCGGAACCTTGTTTGACTTCCCCATCCTCGAGCCGTTGGGCATCTATGAAATGGGGTACAAGAACAACGGAATGATGCTCCTTCCTCCGATGGCGCTCATCATGCTCGCTTTGGTCATTTGGGCCCAGCGTTCGCGCACGAAATCCTTGATTGAAAAAGAATAATTGCCATGCAAGACTTGATTTCCCTCTTTTTTAAGAGCGTGTTCATTGAGAACATGATCTTTGCCTACTTCCTAGGCATGTGTTCGTACTTGGCCGTGTCCAAAACGGTTAAAACCGCCATGGGACTAGGTATCGCGGTCACCTTTGTGCTGGTAATTACCCTTCCGGTCAACTACCTTCTTGAGAACTATGTACTTAAAGCAGGTGCCCTTGCGTGGCTCGACGACAGCTTTGCCGACCTAGACCTCAGCTTTTTGAGCTTTATCATGTTTATCGCCATCATTGCGGCCATGGTTCAGCTCATCGAAATGGTGGTTGAGAAGTTCGCACCAGCACTCTATTCAGCCCTCGGTATCTTTTTGCCGTTGATTGCCGTAAACTGCTCGATTTTAGGTGCGTCACTCTTCATGCAGGAGCGCGCATATTCGAGTGTGGGCCAAGCCACCGTGTACGGACTCGGTTCGGGCATCGGATGGCTTCTCGCGATCGTGGCCATTGCTGCCATCCGAGAGCGCCTGAAGTACTCACACGTTCCCGCTCCGCTCCGCGGCCTCGGAATCACGTTCGTCATCACGGGCCTCATGGGCATTGCCTTCATGAGCTTCATGGGCATCAAACTTTAATTCACTCCAGTTATGTTCCTCGCAACATCTACGGTCACCATCATCTCGGTGCTGGTATTTACCCTGGTCATCTTGGCCCTGGTTACCATTCTGCTTCAGGCCAAAGCGCGTCTGAGCCCGTCGGGTCCCGTGAAACTTGAAATCAACGGCGACGTCGTTGAGGTAGAGTCCGGAAGCACCCTTTTGGGTACTTTGGGAAGCCAAAAAATATTCTTGCCTTCTGCCTGTGGCGGCGGCGGAACCTGCGGTATGTGCAAGTGCCAAGTCTTCGAAGGCGGGGGTGAGATCCTTCCGACCGAAACGGGCTTTTTCAACCGCAAGCAAATTGCCGACAACTGGCGCCTCGGATGCCAGGTAAAGATCAAGAACGACATGAAAATTCGCGTTCCTGACGAAATCTTTGGCATCAAGAAGTGGGAGTGCGAAGTGGTTTCGAACTACAACGTGGCTTCGTTCATCAAGGAATTCGTGGTGAAGCTCCCCGAGGGCGAAAACCTCGACTTCTTGGCGGGTGGATACATTCAGATTGACGTTCCGTCCATCGAAGTCGACTACAAAGAGATGGACATCACGGCGCACCCGCGCCTCGGTAAGAAGGCCGACGAGTTTCAGGGTGAGTGGGACAAGTTCAAGCTATGGGACCTCAAGATGAAGAATCCCGAGCCACTCTTTCGTGCCTACTCAATGGCCAACCACCCTGCTGAGGGCAACATCGTGATGCTCAACATTCGCATTGCAACTCCGCCATGGGACCGCGCTAAAGGCGGATGGATGGACGTCAATCCTGGTGTGTGTTCGTCGTACATCTTCAACCTCAAGCCGGGCGACAAGGTGACCGTTTCTGGACCCTACGGCGAGTTCCACATCAAAGAGACCGAAGCAGAGATGATCTACATCGGTGGTGGTGCGGGTATGGCTCCGATGCGTTCGCACCTGTTTCACCTCTTTCACACCCTAAAGACGGGCCGCAAGGTTTCGTACTGGTACGGAGGCCGTTCGCGCCGTGAATTGTTCTACATCGACGACTTCCGTCAGATTGAAGCGCAGTTCCCGAACTTCAAGTTTCATTTGGTGCTCAGCGAGCCACTTCCTGAGGACAACTGGACGGCAAAAACCAGCATGGAGAGCGACGGAGACGGTTTCGTCGGATTCGTGCACCAAGCACTCATTGACAACTACTTGTCAAAGCACGACGCTCCAGAGGACATTGAATTCTACTTCTGCGGACCGCCTATGATGAACGCCGCCGTCTTGAAGATGGTAGACGACTTTGGTGTTCCACCCGAAAACGTAGCATTTGATGACTTCGGTGGTTAATGTACTCTTTAAGGGCGCCCTCGGGCGCCCTTTTTTGGCTTTAGCTGGGTTCTTGGCTGTGGGGTGTGCGTCAGAGTCCGAGTTCGTCGTTCAGGGCGAAGCCCAAGGAAGCACATTTGTCGTTCGGGCCTACGGGGACTCCCTCAACCTCAGCGAGTCCGACGTTGCCCGTTGGTTGGCTGCGTACAACAGAGCGGTATCGGTGTGGGACCCAGAGTCCGAGCTTAGCCGCCTCAATCGGGGCGAAACCTTGGTGCCCAGTTTGATTCTTTCGGACTTGCTCCGCATGACCGAGGGCATTCGTGTGGCCACCGATTCACTGGTTGAACCCGCCCTTGAGCCGGTCCTGCGCGCCTGGGGGTTTACGTCGGGAACCCAACTTCTCCCCAGCCCTCGAGGTGCGAGCCGCGATTCGGTCATCGTCGATTCGCTCATGGCCTTGGTGCACTGGTCGGCTCCCAAAGTCACTCCTGAAGGGACCCGCCTTGCGCACCCCATCAATGTCAATGCCTTTGCACAAGGTCATTCGGTAGACCTGATCCTCGATTCACTGCGCACCCGCGGAGCAACCGCCGCGTTTGTCGAGATTGGAGGCGAGGTACGCAGCTTTGGCCTCAAGCCCAATGGTGATGTATTTAAGGTCGGAATCGAAAAACCCCTCACCTCAGGCGACCGAAGCCTTCAACTGACTGTTGAACTCGAAGACCGGGCACTCGCCACATCCGGAAACTACCGTAAGTTTCAAGTGGACGCGAGCACCGGAAGAAGCTACGGCCACAGCCTTGACCCGCGCACCGGTTGGTCTGCACCTACTGATGTGCTGAGCGCCACACTTATTGGCCCCTCGTGTGCTGAGGCAGATGCCTACGCAACCATGGCGATGGTGCTCGGGGTTGACGCTACCAAGCAATGGCTAGCCCAGCACCCTGAATGGGACGCCATTCTAATCTACAGCGACGCCCAAGGCGCCCTGCAGATTTACAATTCGTTCAAGTAGAATTACTGGTTGGCGCACTGCTCGTCCGGCATCTTGCCGCAGAACGTGCATGCTTCACCCTCTTTGTTGAGAAAGGGGCTGTTTGAGGCGCAGGTTCCGGCGAACTCGCCATCCTTTTTACCCCAAATTTTAACCGCCATGCCGAGGATGCCAAGGCCGAGAAGGCCAGCGACCACGAGGAATAGTTTCAGTAGTGCCATGATGGGTACAAAGGTACAAAAACGGGGCCGTGACCTGGGTTACGAAGCCACGGATTAGCCGCCAATCAGATTGACTTCCATCTCGAGGGCCACACCGAACTTCGCCAAGACGTCGGCTTGAACTTGGGTGGCCACGTGCACGAGCTCTGCGGCGGTAGCGCCACCATAGTTCACTAAAACCAGGGCCTGCTTGGCATGCATTCCCGCGTTGCCTACGCGCTTGCCCTTCCAGCCTGCCTGTTCGATCAGCCAGCCGGCTGCGAGCTTCACGCTTCCGTTTGACTGCGGGTACTGCGGCAGAGTTGGATGCGCTGCGGCCAGCGACTGTGCCGTGGTGGTGTCGACCGTGGGGTTTTTAAAAAATGAGCCGGAATTGCCTAGTTCAGCCGGGTTGGGCAACTTACTGCGGCGAATGGCCATCACCGCGTCGGCAATACTTCGCAGACTTGGTTCGGAGCCTGCGGCAGCTAATTCCTCGGCTACGGATCCGTAGTGGGTAATAAGGGCGTGGTCGCGGGTCGTGAGCTTGAACTGCACCGACAGAATGATGCCCTGGTCGCGCAGCACACTTTTGAACACGCTCTCGCGGTAGCTAAATCCGCAGTCGGCGTTGCTGAATTCTTCGACTTCGCCGTCTTCCCAGCGCAACCACCGCAGGGAGTGCAGGCTGTCTTTGGTTTCAACCCCGTAGGCTCCAATGTTTTGAACAGGTGCGGTTCCGACAAGTCCGGGAATCAGTGAAAGGTTTTGAAGCCCGCCCCAGCCTTGGTCGACGGTCCACTGCACGAACTCGTGCCAGTGTTCACCTGCAGCGGCTTCGACCACGACATAGCCATCTCCTTCTTCCACAACACGCCGACCGGTCCACGCCACTCGGGCAACAGAGCCTTTGAGGTTGCCGGCGAGGAGCATGTTAGATCCGCCGCCCAAGAGCAGTGTGTGCGAACCGTATCCCTTGGGGTCGTCGAGGTATTCCACCACGTCCATTTCGGACTCAAGGTGGTAGAGTCGCTCTGCCGTGACGTCAAGGCCAAAGGTGTTGTAGGGCTTCAGTGAAGCATTGTGCTCGATCCGCACGGCTTAGGCAGTTCGTCCCGGGTAGGATGCCAGACCGTGTTCAAGCACGTCCATAGCGCGTTCAAGATCTGACTGCTTGAGCACGTAGGCGAGGCGGACTTGGCGCTTGCCCAATGAACGCTCTGCGTAGAATCCTGCCGCCGGGGCCATCATCACCGTAGCACCTTCGAACGAAAACTCTTCGAGCATCCATCGGCAAAAGGTTTCGGCGTCGTCTACGGGCAGTTGAGCCACCGCATAAAATGCGCCGCGCGGGGTAGGGCAGAAGACACCGGCAATCGCGTTGAGTCGGCGAACCAAGGTGTCGCGGCGCGCACAGTACTCTGCGTTTACGGCTTCAAAGTAGCTCGCGGGCGTTGCGAGTGCTGCTTCAGCTGCGATTTGCTCGTAGGTGGGTGGCGACAACCGTGCCTGAGCAAACTTCATCGCCGTGGCCATGAGTTCGGTGTTTTTGCTGACCATGCATCCGATTCGGGCGCCGCACATGCTGTACCGCTTCGATACGCTATCAATGAGCACGGCATGCTGTTCGAGTCCCGCGAGCGAGAGCACTGAGATTGCTTCGGCTCCGTCGTAGACAAACTCGCGGTACACCTCGTCGGCAATGACAAACAGGTCGTGCTTCAGTGCCATGTCGCGCAGGGCCTCAAGCTCGTCGCGACGGTACACATAGCCCGTTGGGTTGCCCGGATTGCAGACAAGGACCGCCTTGGTTCGGGGGGTGATTCGTGCTTCGAGTTCCGCAATCGGCGGAAGCGCAAACCCCGATTCAATGCTACTGGGTACCGACACCACCTTGGCCCCTAGGGCTTGGGCGAATCCGAAGTAGTTCGCGTAGTAGGGTTCGGGAATAATGACTTCGTCTCCGGGATCGAGTATGCTGCCCATTGCAAATGAAAGGGCTTCGGAACCTCCGGTGGTCACAATTACGTCGCTGGCCTGAACGTGAAGTCCAATGCCCTGGTAGTAGCTCGCCAAACCCTTGCGGTAGCTCGCAAAGCCGGCTGAAGGACTGTACTCCAGTACGCGCAAATCGCTCGTCTTGACGGCATCCAGGGCCTCAGACGGACTCTCGATGTCGGGCTGGCCGATGTTGAGGTAGTAAATTTTGGTTCCGCGCTGGGCGGCCGCGTCGGCCATAGGTGCGAGCTTGCGGATCGGAGACTCGGGCATATGCTGCCCACGGGTTGAAATCTTCGGCATAATGGCTGCAAAGGTCAATAAAAAACCCGCAGCGCGGGCTGCGGGTTCATAACTTCTAGCGCTAAAACTTACTTGCTTACTTTCGAAGCAGCAGGTGCGTTGTTCACCGGAGTGGTAGCCGTGGCGGGAACGTCCTCAACATTGCCTTTAATGGTCAAGACCTTGGTCGGAGTGCCGGCATTGCTCGTTACGGTTACCGTCTTTTGAAAACGGCCTACGCGGCGGGTGTCGTACTTCACTTTGATCGAAGCTTTTTCACCTGGAGCAATTGGGGTTTTGGGCCAAACCGGAACCGTGCATCCGCACGAACCCACGCAGTTGGTGATGATCAATGGCTCTTTGCCCGTGTTCTTAAAGGTGAACTCGCGCTCTCCGTTGGCGTCCTTCTTAATGTTGCCGTAGTCAATCGTTTCTTGGGTGAACGAAATCTGAGCAGCGTTGGTGTTGGCCTCTTGGGCAAACGCAAAAGACGATGCCAGAACAACGGCAGCGGCAGTGAAAAAGTGCTTCATTTTGAATTTAAATTTTGTTGTTGACGAATCAAGCAGGGGCAAATGTAACCGATGCGGCGAAACTAACGCAAAAAAAATGCCACAAGGTTACCTTTGCGGTCCCTATGGAAATTCCTTCACAGTACGCTCCGCGCCAGGTTGAACAACGCTGGTACCAAACATGGCTCAAGCACAAGGCTTTTGCCTCGACTCCCGACCACCGTCCGGCCTACACCATTGTGATTCCGCCGCCCAACGTGACCGGCGTACTGCACATGGGCCACATGCTCAACAACACCATTCAAGATGTGCTCGTGCGTCGCGCCCGCATGCGCGGATTCAATGCCTGCTGGGTTCCGGGCACCGACCACGCGTCGATCGCGACCGAGGCCAAGGTGGTGCAAAAGCTCCGCGCTGAGGGTGTTAAAAAATCCGACCTCAGCCGCGACGCCTTTTTGGAGCACGCCTGGGAATGGACGCACAAGCACGGCGGAATCATCCTCGAGCAGCTCAAAGAGCTCGGCGCCAGCTGCGACTGGGACCGCACGGCATTCACCATGGACGAGGTCCGCAGCGACAGCGTGTACCAAGTTTTTGCCGACCTGCACGCCAAGGGCCACATTTACCGCGGACTGCGCATGGTCCACTGGGACCCTGAGGCGAAAACCTCGCTTTCGGACGAAGAAGTCATTCACAAGGACATCAACGCCACCCTCTACTATGTGAAGTACGAGGTGGTTGAGAATCCAGGCACCTACCTGACCGTCGCGACCTCGCGTCCTGAAACCATCATGGGCGACGTAGCGGTGGCCATCAACCCTAAGGACGTGCGCTACACGGCGCTGCACGGCATGCACGTGCGCGTTCCGATTGGCGGACGCGAAGTGCCCATCATCCTCGACGACTACGTGACCACGGATTTCGGAACCGGCTGCCTCAAAGTCACTCCGGCCCACGACTGGAACGACTACGCCATCGGCCAGAAGCACGGACTCGAAGTGCTCGACGTACTCAACGAAGACGGAACCCTGAGTGCCCACGGCCTGCAGTACGCGGGCATGGAGCGCTTTGCCGCCCGCACCAAGGTTGCCGAGGACCTCGAGGCTTCGGGCCACTTGGCCAAGACCGAGGAATACGCTTCGACCGTGGGCACCAGCGAGCGCACCGGTGCTGTCGTTGAGCCCCGCCTGTCGCTGCAGTGGTGGGTGCGCATGCCCGAGCTGGCCAAGCCCGCCCTCGATGCGGTCATGTCCGACGAAATCCAACTAATCCCCGAGAAGTTCAAGAACACCTACCGTCACTGGATGGAGAACGTCAAGGACTGGTGCATTTCGCGCCAGCTTTGGTGGGGGCACCGAATTCCGGCCTACTTCTACGGACCGGGAGAGCACGATTATGTGGTGGCCTTGAGCGCAGAAGAAGCCTTGGCCAAGGCTCGCGAAGCCAGCGGCCGCGCGGGCCTTCAGGCGAGCGACTTCCAGCAAGATCCCGACTGCCTCGACACGTGGTTCTCGAGCTGGCTGTGGCCGCTGAGTGTGTTCGACGGTATTCGCAACCCCGAAAACCCCGAGATCCAGTACTACTACCCAACCCAGGACCTCGTCACGGCCCCCGAAATTCTCTTTTTCTGGGTCGCACGTATGGCAATGGCCGGCTACGAGTATGCGGGCAAGCGCCCGTTTGAGCGCGTCTACCTCACAGGAATCGTGCGCGACAAGCTGGGCCGCAAGATGTCCAAGTCGCTCGGCAATTCGCCCGACCCGATTCAGCTCATGGATACGTACGGCGCCGACGGAGTCCGCATGGGCATGCTCCTGACCTCACCCGCGGGCAATGACCTTCCGTTTGACGAGTTGCTGTGCGAACAGGGCCGCAACTTCACCAACAAAGTCTGGAACGCCCTGCGTCTGCTCAAAGGCTGGAAGGTGTCTGACGACGCACCGGCCGACGAAGCCGCCGAGTGGGCGGTGACCTGGTTCCGCGCCCTGCTCGACGCCGAGCTGAGCGAGCTGCAGCGCGACTTTGACCGCTACGCCCTTTCTGAGGCCCTAATGCGCCTGTACAAGCTCACCTGGAACAGCTTCTGTGCCTGGTACCTCGAGCTGGTCAAGCCCGCCTACGGTCAGCCCATTTCGGCCAATATCTACCACGCCACCGTGGGCTTTTTTGAAGAACTCATGGCGGCCCTTCATCCCTTCATGCCGTTCTTGACCGAAGAGGTGTGGCACTTGCTTTCGGATCGGGCCGAGTCCGACTTCCTTGATTTTGCGGCCTATCCAACCTCGGGCGGAACCGCCTACGACCCTTCAACCTTCGCCATTATGGAGGAGCACGTGGTCGCCCTGCGCACCTTTAGGGCTGAGAAAAACATCGCATTTAAATCGCCGCTCACTGCAGACGCTTCTACCAAGCCCGCCGCATGGTCTGCCATCGCCAAACTCACCAACACGCAGTGGGGTGATGCCGAGGGCGGACTACCTCTTCGTGCCGGAACCTTTGAGCTCCGCGTCCAAGTTGCTGCCGACGACATCGACGTTGAGGCCGAAATCGCCAAGGCTGAGAAGGAAATCGTGTACTACAGCGGGTTCAAGCGCAGCATCGAAGCCAAGCTTTCCAACGAAAAATTCATGGCTGGCGCTCCTGCCGCGGTGATCGACGTCGAACGCAAGAAGCTTGCAGACGCGGAGTCCAAGATCGAGATTGCCCAAAAGCTGATTAGTCAGTTAACTCGCTAGCAAGGTTGGCCTTTGGCGCTTCGCGCTCGGGTCGCTTCCGCGGCTACGACCGCTGCGCGGCTAATTTGTCCAAATGGATATTTTGCCCAACAACCTGATTTGTTGGCACATATCCGTTTCGAGAAAATTGAGAAAAAGTAAAATCCGGTTATAACCGAACAGGTTGTTGTGCTTCGCACTAAGGCCTCACCGCGGCTAGCGCTACCTTGCAGCGTGAGCCGCAACGCGGTACCAAATCACTAGTAACTAGTAACTAGCAACGTGCAAACCAACGAGCTAACGAGCCAACCTAGCTAAGTTTGCTGAGCCGCTGCATCGACGCCTCGTACAGCGCGATTCCGGCCGCAACTGAGACGTTGAGCGAAGCGGTTTCGCCGCTGGTGGGGATTTTGGCGGTGGCGTTGCAGGCCTTCCAGAGGGCGGGAGAGATTCCGTCCTCTTCGGATCCCATGATGAGCACGGCGGGACCGCGCAGGTCGCAGTCGGCCAGGGTTCCTGTGGCTTTTTCTGAGATGCCGACGATCTGGCATCCGCTCATTTCGAGCGAGGTCAGCGCGATGGGAAGCGAGCGCACGCGGCAAATGGGCATGCGCAAAAGTGCTCCGGCTGAAGATTTTACGGCATCGGCGTTCATGGGGGCGCTGCCCTCTGAAAGCACGATGGTGTGCGCGCCAAAGCTCTCGCACGAACGGGCGATGGCTCCGACATTGCGCACGTCGGTGACGCGGTCGAGCACGACCACGAGGGGGTCAATCCCACGTTCGGCGAGTCCAGCCATGACATCTGAGAGGTCGGCATAGGCCACGCTCGAAGCCCAGCTCACCACACCTTGGTGGTTGGCACGGGTGAATCGCTGCATGCGCTCGGCCGGAACAAACTTGACAAAAATCCCCTTTTTGCGGGCCTTGGCGGCAATTGCCATAAGGGCGGGATTGCGGGACTCTTGGGCGATAAAAACGCGGTCCAGAACCACCTCGGACTCGAGGGCTTCTTCAATGGGGCGAATTCCGTAAATTAATTGGTCGTCAAGTTGCTCGCTCATAGTGTTTTATTCGGTTTCGCCTTCTTCGGACTCGCCCTGAAGGGCTCGGTCAACTAACGACGGATTCGTGGATTTGCTGTTTTTAAGCCCTAACTGGCGCAGTTGCTCGGCACGTCGAACGAGGTTACCCTTGCCTTGGCTGAGCTGCTTCATTGCGTTCTCGTAGGTCTTTGTGGTGGTCTGCATCTGATTGCCCACCTTGATCATCTCTTCTGAAAAACCGACAAACTTGTCGTAGAGGTCCGATGCCTGCCGAATAATCTCGCCGACGTTTCGGTTTTGGCGTTCCTGGCGCCACAGGGTGCCTACGGTCCGCAAGGTCGTCCAAAGGGTGGTGGTGCTCACCAGCGCAATGTTCCGGTCAAAGGCCTCTTGGTAAAGCCCGGGCTCGGCCTGGAGTGCGGTGCTGAACGCGCCTTCAATCGGAACAAAAAGCAGCACAAAGTCCAGCGATACATCGTACAGATTCTGGTAGTTTTTGTCCGACAAACCTCGAATGTGGGCGCGCAGCGACGCAATGTGCTCCTTCATTGCAAGAGCTTGCTCTTCAGGTGTTTCGGCGTTCACAAAGCGCTCGTAGGCCACCAAACTCACTTTGGAGTCGATCACGAGATGCTTGCCCTCGGGCAGGTTGAGTACGACGTCGGGCTGCAGTCTTCGGCCGTCGGAATCCGTAGTCGACGCCTGCACGCTGTACTCGAGGTCGCGGGTCAGTCCGCTGCGCTCGAGAAGCTTTTCGAGCACCATTTCGCCCCAGTTTCCTTGAGCCTTATTGTCGCTCCGCAGCGCGCGGGTGAGTGCATTGGCTTCGTTGCGAAGTTTTTCGGACTGCTCCATGAGGCTTCGGACCTCGGCTTTGAGTTCACTGCGCTCGTGTACGCCCTGCAGGTGGGTCTTTTCTACGCGTTCACCAAACTGCTCGAGTTTGGCGCGAAACGGAGCAAGCAGTACGTCCATTTCGGCCTTGTTGCCTTGCTTGAGCTGTTCCTGAAGCATGCGCGACTGCTGGCCAAGCGCTTCTTGGGCCACCACCTTAAACTCGTTTTTGAGCTGCTCGCGCTGGGCCTCGACTTCGCTTCGCGCGGAATCTGCTGCAGCGAGTCGCTCCTGCGCACGGGCGAGGGCCATATCAGACTCGCGCTGGGCATTTTGGGCTGCCGTCAGGGCCGTTTCAAGTTCGCGAACCCGCTGGCTGGCGGCATCGTACAACCCTTGAATGCGGGCCATTTCACCGGAATCGGTTCCGCCCGAACCACCACGGCGCAACTGAAGCACCATCAGGGCCCCGAGGAGCAGCACCGTGAGAATTAAAAGCCCAGTCGAAATCACACGTCAAAGGTAGGATTCCCGGCCGACCAATCCGGTCCGTCGACGCCCTGAGTTTTGAACCATTCCGCAGTCGTAGAAAACGGTTTGCTGCCCCAAAATCCGCGGTAGGCTCCGAGCGGGGAGGGGTGGGCCGAGCGCAGCACAAGATGGCGCGGGTTGTTGAGTGCAGCACCGCGCTTTTGGGCATGTGCACCCCACAACCAAAATGCGACGGGACGCGCTTCGGCGTTTAAGCAGCGAAGCACGAGGTTCACGAACGGATCCCAACGGCCGTCGGCATGACTGCCCGCTGCTCCGGCCCGCACGGTGAGCGAAGTGTTCAAAAGGAGTACCCCTTGGCGAGCCCACGCACTCAAATCCCCGGTCGGGGGCGGGGTGAGGCCGGTGTCTGAAGCAAACTCTTTATATATGTTGCGCAGCGACGGAGGCTCCGCGACTCCCCGCGGAACCGAAAACGCCAAACCGTGCGCCTGACCCGGTCCGTGGTAGGGGTCCTGGCCGACCACGACCACCTTGACGCGGTCAAAGGGACACAATTCAAACGCCCTCCAAAGATGCGTCACCTCGGGATACACTGTTTCTCGGCCGTAGGAATCTGCCACGCTGCGGTAGAGTTCACTCATCCAACCCGAGCCAGGATTTATGTTTAGGGCCAGTTGCCAGTCGTTAGGTAGCTCAGGAATGCGGTTCACACTGCAAACTTCGTATTTTTGTGGCTATGCGTACGCTCAAAACCTTTCTTGCGGCCCTTCTTATTGCAGCAGCCGCGGCATCTACGGCCTCGTGCAAGTCGGCCGACATGTGTCCAGCATTCATCGGATCGGCCGCGCCGACCGCCGAAGCTGCGGCTCAGGTATGAGTCTGGTGCCCGTCACCAGCTTAGACGACATTCACCGCCTCGGTCGCTATCGGGGCGGAATTTTAGTTTTTAAGCACAGCACCCGCTGCAGCATTTCAACTGCAGCCCACCATCGTGTCCGCACGTGGTTGACGGCCCATCCCGAAGTCGAAGTGGCTTATGTCGATGTCATTGCCCAGCGCTCACTTAGTAACGAACTCGCTGAAGCCTGGTCGGTCGAACACCAAAGCCCGCAGATGCTATGGTTCCGCGAAGGCGGCAGCGTGCTTCACGAAAGCCACTTCGGAATCGACGCCAGATGGATCGAATCACTGAACTGAACTCGGTTCCGCGCGTTACACTATCATTCATGGAAGCATCAAATTCGAACCCAACGCCCGTGCGCAAGCCCAACTGGCTGCGCGTCAAGTTGCCCACGGGCACGAACTACCGCGCCGTACGTAACGTCGTAGACCAGTACAAGCTGCATACCATCTGTGAGTCGGGACGCTGCCCGAACATGGGTGAATGCTGGGGCGAGGGCACCGCGACCTTTATGATCTTGGGAAACATCTGCACCCGCTCGTGCGGATTTTGCAACGTAGCCACCGGACGCCCATTGCCCGTGGATTGGGACGAGCCCGACCGCGTTGCGCGCTCCATTCAGCGCATGAAGATCAAGCATGCCGTCCTCACGAGTGTGGACCGCGACGACTTAGCTGATGGCGGATCAATCATTTGGGCCGAGACCGTCGCTGCCGTGCGCCGCCTTTCGCCCGGAACCACTATGGAAACCCTGATTCCCGACTTTCGCGGAATCACCGACCAAATTGACCGCATTGTCGAGGCTGCACCCGAAGTCGTAAGCCACAATATGGAGACTGTGCGCCGCCTGACGCGCCAAGTTCGCATTCAGGCGCAGTACGATCGCTCGCTCGAAGTACTTCGCTACCTCAAGGTCAACGGCGTCAACCGCACCAAAACGGGTATCATGCTTGGCCTTGGCGAAACCGAAGACGAGCTCTACCAAACCCTCGATGAGGTGCGCTCGGTAGGGGTTGATGTAGTTACTCTTGGCCAGTATTTGCAGCCCTCTCCGCGCCACCTACCCGTCCAGCGTTTTGTTGAACCCGAAGAGTTTGAGCGCCTCGGAGCCTATGCCCGGACCCTCGGATTTCGCCATGTGGAGAGCAGTCCGCTCGTTCGTTCGTCGTACCACGCCGAGCGGCATGTGCACTAAGCCTTCTTTACCTTATTTTTAGCATTCTGTTACGAAACCGTATGAAAATGAACCGTACCCACCTCGCCGCCCTGATTTCAGGATCGG
>JBDLUG010000002.1:0-25459 GCA_039805405.1 Bacteroidota bacterium | reverse complement strand
CCCTCGTCGTAGTACAGGACTCCGCGGGTACTAAAGAGCTCGACGGCCACGTTGGGGTTGTTGCGGCGCACAAACGCAGTGTAGGGCGTTGTGGAATCCTGCATGAGGTAGATTCCGTTGTACACCTTGTGCGAAGGGCGGGCGGTGTCGGGGTCCGGAAGCGTAATCAAAATGTCAACCGGGTCGATGCGCGTGCGGGTGATGATCCAGTCGGTCTCGAGGGCCGGACACTCGGCGGTAATCCGCACACGGCCGTCCATTTCAAGCTGGGGTTCCTGAGCCTCCATGCGCACGATTCCGTAGTACCTAAAGTAGGGACTGAGGTAAAAATCGTCCTTGAGGTTGAGTTCTCCTTGGGCATAGAGTTGGTCGGTGCTGTCGACGTCAATGCGGCCCATGGGGATGCGCCAAACCTTGTTGTTCTGGTCGGTGTAGCGGTAAATGGCGCTGCCGTAGAGGTCGAGGCGGCCCTGAATCTTGAGCTCGGCGGAATCCAAATTGTGGTAGCCCCCCACCCGACTGGCCAGGATTCGCGCGTTGTGCAGCGGCTGCATGTCGGCCTGCTCTTTAATGGTCACGCGCCCAGAATCCGGGTACACCCGGCTGTCGGCGATGTCAATGTTGGGAACCCCAAAGGCATCCAGTCGGCTCGGAACCAGCCAAAACTTGGCGCGCGCCGCCAAGAAGTTGAGTCCATCTTGACCCGGATGCGTACTGGCCATGCGCGATTCTACCCCGCTGCCTTTTTTGAGGCTAATGCTCTTCTCGAGAATGTCCCAGTCGGCCTTGTCCATCTCAGCCGTGTAGAGGTTGCGCGGAAAATCCACCGTTCGGTCGCCCTGAAGCAGCTCAAACTTGCCTTTTTCGGCCACAAAGTCCACGTCGGCCGTGGCATTTTGGATGCTGAATCCCCATTCGGCATCGGGTTCGCCCTTGACGCGGAAGTTGGCGCGTCCGCTCTGCATCCAGCGGGCGTGCATCTTCAAATCTTCGCCGGTGAGTTCGGCCAAGTTGAATGCCGCGGTTCCCTTGAGACTCAGGCGGTCGGGCTGGTAGGTCAAACGGCCGCTCGCCGTGGCGGGTCGGTCGGTATAGGTCTGAAAAGGCGTGCTTCGCGAGGTCGCGTACCAGGTTCGGGCGTACGGAAGCCAGTTGCTGCGCACATCAGATCCGTCGGCCGAGGGGTGTCCTGCGCCCCGTGGGGCCCCAGCGAGGGCATCGAGATGAAAGGTTCCGACGCCTTTTGTGGAGTCAGGGTACAAACTAAACTTATCTGAGACGCCGTGGGCCCGAGCGTACTTCAGGTCTCCCGCGAACCGAAATCCTTCAAGCGAGAGCTGGACGGTTCCGCGCACGTTGCCTGCATCCTTGCCGGCACCGGGGTAGGCCAGCCAGCCTTCATCGCCCGTGGCCTCGGTAAATCCGAGCGAATAGTCGCGCTGAACCTTGATGTTTTGACGGCGAACGGCAAAGATTCCGGCGGACTCAAAGGTGGATTCAAAGCCCAAGCTCTCGGTGCGCGCGTTGTCGAGCGAGTCGATGGTGAAGGCGTCCAGGTCCACAAAAAAGCGCGACCGCGGGTACACTCCGCGCTCGACGCGGTCGTAGTAGATTTTGGCTCCCTTTCCCGACTTAAATATCGGATATTCAGGGCTGTAAATGGTGCTTGACTTGTTGTCGGGGCGGTCGATGTAGAGGTCGCCCGAAATGTTTTCAAGGGTGTTGCGAACGCGTACCAGCGGCCGCTGGCCCTGCTCGTTGAGCTCAAATGCCGGAACGTAAAAGCGCATCGAGTCCACCGCCGGCATTTGAAAACTAAAGTCTTGGTAGTCAAACTGGTGCTCGCGGCCAAAAAACTCGAATCGCCCTGCCCGAATGAGTCCGTCAAAGTCAAAGTCAAGGCCCTCGTGAATGAGGATGCGGCCGCTCGTGGGGTGCAGGCTCACCTTTTGGGAGTCGCTGAGCCAAATTCGGTCGACGCCCACCACCTCAAGGTCAAAGTTGAGCAGGTTCAGCTGGGCGTTCATGCCTTCGGGAACCACCGATTCAAAGCGAATGACGTCGTAGTCGCGCTTTTTGCGGTGATTCAGCACGTATTCGGCGGTCTTTGGAAGGATTTCAAGCGTCCGGTCGTCAGTGTGGTAGCGCACGAAGCCCTGCAGATGGTATTCCATCATGAGGCGTTCGCAGGGATCCACCGGCATGTTCATGCCGATCGCCACATCCTTGATGGTCATGCGCGATCCCGGAGCCATTTGGCCAATCGCGTCGAGCAGTACGAGCGGATTCTCACGCTCAAATCCCTGAAGGGCCGCGTAGCGGTTGTTGCGGTAGTACTGGTCGCTCTCGAGCGTCATGGGGGCGCCGCTGCCCATGTTGATTCCGCCCACAAACACGTTGGGTTCGCTCGTAGTCCACCGCAGTTGGTCGAGGTCCACGGTTACGTTATGGTAGCTGTCGGTAAACGGTTTCAGCGCCAAGCCCTCGTCGGGGCGAAACACTTGAAGCTCGCGTGTGTCAGGGCGGTACTTCACCTCTACTTTGGCGTGGTGCAGCGAGTCCTGTTCGCCCAAGCGAAGCGCGAAGCCCGTCACCTTTGACGCCAAGCCGTCGGGGCGAATGACGAACCGGTCGGCCCTGATTTGGGCAGCCACCGCCGAATCGCGAATGAAGTCGAACACCGCCTTGCTCCCGTTGCCGCCCGAAGCAAAGAAGTTGGCCCCAACCAGCGAAAATCCGCCCCTGTAGGTGACGTCCTCAAAGAAGTTGGGGATTTCGAGGTCTGTAGCATAGGCCTCAAACCGCGGGTAGACCGCGTTTTCAGGGGTAGTGCGCGTCCCCATGCGTTCTTCAAATCGGCCTATGAGCGGAACATTCACATAGTACAAGCTGTGCAGCACGGCGCTGTCAACGACGAACCCTGTGTTTTTGAGGTTGAGGGTGAAGGTGCCCAACTGGTTGTAGACCTCTCCGTACCCGTAGCCCGCCCGTGACCAGTCCACTCGGCCCGATTCTGCGCTAAGTGTGGCTGTGCGCGGATCGTACCATCCGCGTACGCTGTCAATCTGGGTCGAATCGTTCTTAAAGTAGCCTTTGAGCACCGCATCCTCAATGCGGTAGCGCGTCGTCGGCCCCTCTTCGTCGAGAACGGCGTCGCCAAAGTCGAGTTCCCAGCGCAGCGGACCCTCTTCGTAGAGCCTAAATCGCCCGTTGGCCGCTGAAAAGCCTGCTGCCGCACCTGCCGCAGTGTGCACGTACTCGGCCAGGGCCTGGCGGCTGCTTCGCTTCACGAGTTCGTTGGTTTCGCGCCACCAGCGCGCCTGAGTGGCCTCACTTGCCGTGCCGTACCAGTGCTGCGCGAGCTGGACGGCCTCGGACCACGATTGGGCCTCAACCATGCGCTTGCGAAGCATTTCGCGGGCGAGGGCCTGAAAGTCTGCGCGGTTGGCCCAATTGGGGTCGTCGTAGATGGGCTTGAAGGCCAGCACGGTCTCGTCTGAAACCTTTTTGCCGTGAAATTCGGTGTAGAGCTTGCTGAAGTCCTTCCAGAAGTCCTCGTCGGACGCACCAAGGCTGCGCACGGTCTGCGCGGGCAGAACCGTGCACAGCAGCAGGGCGAAAAGGGTTGTGAGACGTTTCACAGGTTGCACGCAAGCTACAGCGCAAAAGACGCGCCGCTCCACGAGCGTTCCGGACTTAATTCACCGGTTTTTCCACAGTCATAGCCACCCAAGCCTCGCGCTCGTGCTGTGCCACAAAGGTGAGTCCGGCTGCTTCAGCTGCAGCGCGAATGGCGGCGGCGTCGGCGCGGTAAAATCCGCTAAGGTGCAGACGACCAGCCGGCTTGAGGGCTTGCGCGTAGCGCGGCATGTCGGCCAGAAGGACGTTGCGGTGAATGTTGGCATAAACGACGTCAAACTGCTCCTCGGCCACCAGTTGGCTTGCGTCTCCGGTACGAATGTCGAGTCGGTTCGCCATTCCGTGGAGTTCAGACAGTTCGCGGGCGTTGTCGGCCGCGTAGGGTTCTATTTCGATTCCGACGCCCTGCGCTGCGCCGTGCATGAGCGCAACGATGGCAAGGACGGCGGTTCCGCAGCCCATATCGAGCACCTTGGCGCCGTTGAGGTCGGCCTCGAGGACGCGCTCAAGCATGAGGTAGGTGGTCGGATGGTGCCCCGTGCCAAAGGCCATTTTGGGTACCATTTGTACCGCGTATCGGTAGTCCGCCGGGTTAATGTCTTGGTGAAAGGGAGCATAGATAAGCAGCTCTTTACCAACAGACAACGGATCAAACGAGGACTCCCACACTGCGTTCCAGTTTTGGTGAGCAATGCTGCGGTGCGTCCACGTGAGGTCAGCCACCGAAGCAGCCAGCGGAAAAGCCACTTCGCCCGTCCACTGGTCTGCAGGAATGTAGGCCAAAAGGTCGTTGCCGTCCTGTTCCACCGCCTCGACGGGCATGTCTTCGAGGTCTACATAGAGCAGCTCGAGTGCCGCGGGATCACTCGCCGAAATCCGAAGTTCGACGTAGTCCATTAGGCCTTTTGAAGCTGATCGACGAGTGCAATGAAGTCAGCGGCAACGAGTGAGGCCCCGCCGATCAGTCCGCCGTTGACGTCGGGCTGGGCAAAGAGTTCAGCGCCGTTGCTGGGCTTGCACGAGCCTCCGTACAAAATGGGCAGGTGGTCGGCCAAATCGCCGTAGATGTTGCGCAGGACTCCGCGAAGGTGGGCGTGCATTTCTTGCGCTTGGGCGGCGGTGGCGGTTTCGCCGGTTCCGATGGCCCACACAGGTTCGTATGCGAGCACCAAATTCTCAGCTAAGTCACCTGAAACTCCCGCAATGGCCGCACGAAGTTGCTTTTCGACAATCGCCAAGTGGTCGCCGCTCTTGCGTTCTGCGAGCACTTCGCCGACGCAGACAATCGGACGGAGTTCGTGGTTCAGTGCCGCGTGGACCTTGTCGTTGACGTCTTGGTCGGTCTCGCCGAAGTACTGTCGGCGCTCGCTGTGGCCAATGAGCACGGCATCTGCGCCCGCATCAGCGAGTTGGGCCATGCTCACTTCGCCGGTGTAGGCTCCGGAATCCTTGGCGTGTCCGTTCTGGGCCGCCACGGCCATTTCGGGGTAGTCAATGAGCAGGTCAATGGTCTGCGTCAACTGCACCACGGGCGGAGCCAAGACCACCACCACATCCCCCAATCGCTCTGGGCTAAGTTCAGTTTTCAGTGCTTCGATGAGGTTGTAGCCTTCTTCGAAGTTGGTGTTCATTTTCCAGTTTCCGGCGAGAATTTTCATGGTTCGGGGGATTAGTGGTGCAAAGGTAGGCTTTTGGCAAGGTTGGCTCGTTGGCTTTTAGCCCTTCGCGCCTTCGGCGCTCACCGAGGGTTCTCGCTACGTGTTTCTGGTTCGTTGAATTGCGGTCAACGTCAGTTGGTGATTTTATTAAAATACTGTAAATCAGGTCACTCTCTAGTTTGAGCGTGGTGAGAAAAAGTAAAATCCGGTTATAACCGAATACGCGGATGCTTTTCTAAGCATTTGCTTACGCTTAACAACTTTTAGGGAACCGCTGCACCTTAGAATTTCACATTGTTATTTATTTGTTTCTATTAAAGGAAACATTCTTACCTTTAATCATTCAATTCAATGAAGCTATTTGAACTGGTATTTATGGAGCCCGCCCGTTTGTTCCTTGCCTCGCTTGAACCAAACGTTCGAGCCAAGGTGATCTACACCATGGAACATGCCCAGTACACGATGGATGCCAATCGATTTAAGAAACTCACGAGTGAATTGTGGGAATTCCGAACCCTCTATGCCCGCAAACACATAAGAATTCTCGCCTTTTGGGATCAAAAAACGAAACGTCAACGTTTGGTCGTGGCTACCAACGGATGCGTTAAAAAGCAAAAGAAACTAGATCAAGCCATGATGAATCAGGCTAATATGCTAAAAATGAGGTACTATGAACAATAAACAACGAACCTACAGCCTTGACGAGATCAAGGATGAGTTGATCGGAACACGGGGCAGTTCAGAGCGCGAGGCGTACGAGTACGAGTTGCGCATGGACTTACTTGGGGCGATGATTCGTCGGGCCCGAAAAGAGCGAAAGCTGACGCAAGAGGCGTTGGGCGCGTTAGTTGGGGTTCAGAAGGCGCAGATTTCGAAGATTGAGTCGAGTTCGCACACGGCGAATTTGGCTACGCTCATTCACGTATTCAGGGCGCTGGAGACCGACGTGACGTTCACAGTGCGGCTCGGGGGAAGCGCGCTGACGCTATAAGGCCTTGACGCGCGGATCCACCACCCCATAGAGCCAGTCGACGAGGGCCTGAAGGAGGACAAAGATGAGGGACAGGGCGAGGATGCTGCCCATGACGACGGGAAAGTCGCGGCCCTCGAGGGCGTCGACCATGAGTTTGCCGGCTCCGCGCCAGCCGAAGACGGTTTCGACAAAAACAGCTCCGGCCAAGAGGCTCGCGAACCAGCCCGAGATGGTGGTGATGAGGGGGTTGAGGGCGTTGCGCAGCACGTGGCGGCGAAGCACTTGGTTGGTGGTCAAGCCTTTGGCGTAGGCGGTGCGCACGTAGTCTAGGTTGAGGATTTCGAGGGCCGAAGAACGCATCATTTGGGCGATGACCCCGACGGGACGCACGGCCAGGGTGAGGGCGGGCAAGATGAGGTGGGACCATTCCCAGCGCACGGCGTTGCCGTAGTCGTCGAGCTCGCGAAGGCTTCCAGTGAGCGGCAGGCCGGTCCAGTCGTGCAGCACGTAGGCAAAGAGCCAAGCGACGACAATGGCTGAAAAGAACGAGGGAGTGGCCATTCCGACGGTGCTGAGGACGGTAATCGCGCGGTCGGCGGCGGAACCGGCGCGCAGCGCCGAGTAGAGTCCGAGCGGAACCCCGAGGAGGACGGCGGTTCCGAGCGAAATAAATGCGAGCAAGGCGGTGTTGGGCAGGGTTTGGCCGATCAGGGCGCTCACGGCGACTCCGCGCTGCTGGTACGAGGTCTGCAGGTCGGGCCAGTAGAGGCCCCAGGTGCCGTCCACAGGTCGAACGGGCGAAAGCCCCCCGAGGTAGCGGGCATACTGCACAAGGAGCGGCTGGTCAAGGCCATAGGCCGCGCGCACGGCGGCAAGCGCCTGCTCGTCCTCGACCTGGCCGAGCATCATGCGGGCGGGATCCCCTCCGACCGTGTGAAAGAGAAAAAACACCAGGGTCGCGACACCCCAGAGCACTAGAAGGGCACGGCCCGCGCGCCTCATTCTGCGGTCGGGAAGTCGTTGAAGTGGAAGTGCTTCACCACCACCCCTTTGCGCAGGTGGGTTACGCCTGGGTTGGAACGGACGATGGTTTTGAGGGCGGTTCCGTCGCCGTTGGACCACGGAAAGTTGGTGCCCGTTCGGGCCTGCAGGGCAGCGACCTCACTCAAGTCGGTCGACGTGAGCCCGACCACTGGAATACCTTGGTCGTGAATCTTTTGCATTTGAGTACACAGGCGTTCAAGCTGGGCCATGTCGGCGCGGCGAAAGTCGTAGGCCACCAGCCAGTATGACTCGGGGTACGCCAGCCACTGCGCCGTTTGGTCCTCGCCGTTGGGAGCGATGGTAAAGTCGTGAACCGGAGGCTCATAGCCGTCAGCCACCTTGATGTTGCGGGTCGCCTCGGCGTCCATTACCCACTCGGGCTTCTCCCACCATTTTTGGGCGACGTAGTCGGTTCCTGTCACTTCCATCACCTCATCGCCCTTGCGCAGCGTGTACACCACGTCGTACTGGGGCGGAGTCAGACCCAATTCCTCAGCTGGAGCCATCGCTTTGGCGATGTCGGTTCCGGGCTTGTAGGCGCGAAAGTCCCACACGGGCAGGTGATTGTACACCCAATTGGTAAAAAAGGCCATGGCAAACACCGAGAGGCCCATCACCCCGCGCGCCCAAAAGCGGCTCATAATGGGCTTGATGTTGCGCAGCCCCAACGCGAAGTAGAGCGCAATCAGAACGCTCAGCACCACGTCTTTGGTAAAGCTCTCCCAGGGCGTGAGGGGGATCGCGTCGCCAAAGCATCCGCAGTCGGTCACCTTATTGAAGTAGGCACTGTAAAAGGTCAAAAAGGTGAAGAACGCCATGAGCCCGGCCATAGACCAAAAGGTGAAGGCGCGCAGGTAGCCAATCAGCATCAGAAGGCCAAGGACCACCTCAAACGTAACTAAGAACACAGCCATCGGGAGCGCAAGAGGCTGCAAAAACTCGAGGTTAAAAACGTCGGCTCCGAAGTACTCTTCGAGCTTGTAGCTGAACCCGAGCGGGTCGTTCATCTTGATGACACCCGAAAAAATAAAGAGTCCGCCCAAGATGAGGCGAATCAGGGATTGTGCAAGGCTACGCATGTTCATGCGTCCAAGGTACAAAGCGAATTATTCTGCGCGGCGCTCGAGCTCCTTTTTCAGCAGCTGCATCTTGGCCGAAAGCAGCATGTAGGTCGTCGCGAGGGTCGTCAAAAAGGCAATGCTGAGGGCAATCAGTTCCATAGGTTTCGTGGGGTTTCACCAGTTAAAACCACGTGGCGGAACCTTTGTTCATCACTGGTGCATCAAAATCAAGGCAAACACGGCGTAGTTCACCATATCCATGTAGTTGGCGTCGACGCCCTCTGAAACCAATGTGGCCCCTCGGTTGTCTTCGATCTGCTTGACGCGCAGCACTTTTTGCAGGATGAGGTCGGTCAGCGAAGTGATGCGCATGTCGCGCCAGGCCTCGCCGTAGTCGTGGTTCTTGGCCTCCATGAGCTCATAAATCCGAGTGGTCTGGGCGTCAAAGGCGGCAAGCGCCTCCTCGGGGCTGAGGTCGGGTTCGCTGGCGATTCCGCGCTCGAGCTGAATCAGGGCCATGATGGCGTAGTTCACGATTCCGATGAACTCGCCCTCTTGGCTGTCGGCGACTTTTTGCACGCCGGCGTCCTGAATCGTGCGCAGTCGGTTTGCCTTGATAAACAACTGGTCGGTCAGCGACGGCAGGCGTAGGATGCGCCACGCGGCGCCGTAGTCGGTGAGTTTCTTGCCGTAGAGCTCGCGGCAGCGGGCGATTTCAGCGGCGTATTGGGTTGCAGTGTGAGCCATACTTTTACGGGGTGAAAAGTACGGCCTTTCGCCCGTTTACGCTGAACCTTCGCGGTCGGCTTTTTAGCGCGGACCGTCCGCAGGTCATGGGCATCCTCAATGCGACGCCCGACTCCTACTATGCCCCCAGCCGGCTCACGGGTTTGGACAACCTTGAATTTCAGGCCGACCAGCTGCTCGAACAGGGCGCGGACTGGCTCGACCTGGGAGGGTGTTCCACACGTCCGGGCGCCACGTGGCCCAGCCCCGACGAAGAGTGGGCTCGGCTCGACGGGGCCTTTACCCGGCTTCGAACGCGCTTTGGGTCCGAGGTTCCGCTTTCGGTCGACACCTTTCGCAGCGAAATCGCTCGGCGCGCCCTCGACCAGGGCGCTGACCTGGTCAACGACATTTCGGGCGGAATCCTCGACCCGGCCATCTGGAATGCCGCCGCCGACGCCCGTGCGCCCTACATTCTCACCCACTACCCTAGCGCTCCGAATGCGCCGTTGCTCGACGCGGACACCGCCGCGCTGGTCACTGTGCGCGAGCTGAGCGAGCGCCTGATTGCGGCCCGCGAAGCGGGCCTCAACGACGTGATTCTCGATCCCGGAATCGGCTTCGGAAAAACCCCCGAAGGCAACCTTAGGCTCGTGCGCGACCTGGCCCTTCTTTGCGAGTTCCCCCACCCCCTGCTCGTCGGCGTATCGCGCAAGTCGCTGATCACCCGCACCCTCGGAATCGCGGCCGCCGACGCCCTGCCCGCGACCTCTGCCCTGCACGCTTGGGCCCTTGAGCGCGGAGCCCAAATCCTCAGAGTCCACGACCCGCGCGAAGCCCGCCAGGTGATTCAGCTAGTTGCTCGTTTCTAGTTGCTGGCTTTTAAGTTGCGCCCAAGGTCGAATGTGGTATCGTTTGACCTGCACCCCTGTTGACTTAAAGTACTGGTTTAGTTTTTGGTTCCAAATAAATTCATTTTGAATTAGATACTTGGTTCCGTAGATGCGAGCGGTGTCGGCGCGGACCTGGACGCAGGCCAGCCCGCGGCCGACTGAAATCCAGCGCTGCTCGCGCAGCGAGCGCGGTCCGCTTTCGTGCACCACCCACACCGTAAACACGAGGGCCACGGCGACCCGCCAGGGTCGCCGTGCGCGAAGCGCGAGCAACCCCCCGAGGGATCCGACCGAAATCAGCACCCACTGATGCGTCGACGGAAACCGATCGACCCACACCCAACGCGAATCGTCAGCCCAGGTGGTGAGTGCGACCAAAACTGGCTCGGGATCCCACAACGGAACCCCCATTACCGCCAGCGCACTGTACGGGTACGTGAGCAGCAGCACCGGCACAAGCAGCAGGTTGCTCGCCAAAAACAGCAGCGGAACCGTGTGAAACGTCACCAGCGACAGCCCCGTGGTCGCCCATTGGGCGGCGAGCGACACGCGCAGTCCGTCGGCAACTGCCTTGAGCCTCGGATGCTTGGGCTTCGCCCGTCGTTCAGGCGGATTGGCCAGAATGAGGCCCAGAACTGCCGCGGACGACAACTGAAACCCGAGCTGGTAGGCCATTCGGGGTTCCACTGCAAGCAGCAGCACCTGCGCCACCGCGAACACGTCAATCCCACGCGGAATCCCCGGCCACAGCCTGCTCACCGTAACCACACTAAGCATGGCCGCCGCACGCACCGAGCTCGCGCTGAATCCCACCACCGCGACAAAAGCCCAAATGGCTCCCAATGCGAGCAGGGGCCAGCCGGCGCGCAGCGCCGGCGGCACGATGCGCTGAACCAGCGCAAACAGCCCCCACAGTAGCCCCAAGTGAAATCCCGAAACCGCGAGCACATGCGACAATCCCAAGTTTTGAAATCCATGCCGCACCGATTCGGGCAAATCCTCAAGGTCTCCAAGCCACAGTGCCTGTGCGAGGCCCCTGGCCGCGGGACCCCACGGCAGTTCGTGAATGCGTGCGCGGCCCCAGGCCGCGGCACGCCGCCACCACGATCGCTCAATGGGTACGCGGCCAAGGCGCGCGGTGGCGCGCGCCCGGGCGATGATGCGGCGCGGCGCTGCCGCGCGCGCCGCATCAAACACCCAAGGGGCCAACGCAGTGTCCAACGGGTACAGCTCCACCCGCATGCGGTAGGCAAACCCCTCAGAAAGCGTATCGCTGCTCCGCACCCTCAAACCCGAGGAATCCTGCCAAATACCCCCTCCCTCGGTCCAAAACCAAGCTTCGGTCCTGCGCGGAACATCGAGGGTCGCCATCTCAGGAACCGTGCGCAGCGCACCCAGCATCAGTGCAAGTCCCGCCCAACGAACCCAAGAAAGCGAAAAACCCCACACGCGGCGGCGCAGCACCCCCTCGAGCACTGCGCCAAGCACCACCAGCGCAAGGCCCGCCAGCAACCAATACCACCTGTACGCGCCCGGAACCCCGAGCACACCCAACCACATTCCCAGCATCAACCACGGCGCCATGGCGCAAGGTGGTTCCGCCAGCCGTAGCCCACATTTAAAACCGACTAATTTTTTGAAATCCGGTTATACCCGAACGCTGTTCCGCCGGAATCCCGCGCTACGACTGAAAAATCCGGAACTAACCGGATTTTACAAAATTTCTGCAAGCCTGGCTCCAGGGTAGTAGTGGTTCAAAATCGAGCGGAACCCATAACCCAGCTGGCCCATGCGCCACGCTCCCTCTTGCGAAAGCCCGATTCCGTGCCCGTACCCGCGGCCGTGAACCACCACTTCGCTTCCGTCTATTTCGGTCGAAAACCAGGACGACCTGAGGCCAAACTTCTCGCGAACTGTGCGGAACCTGAGCTTTTTGCCGTTCCACTCCAAAAACTCACGGCGGTGCGGCTGCTCAATGTGCAGCAAGGCATGGCGCAAACTCGAATCCGTGGTCGAAGCGCCCCAGTAGCGGGCGAAGTAGCCCACCCACTCCGCTGCCGAAATCCGCTTCGTCCACGTCGTCTGCGGGCAATCCAAACTGAAGCTGTCCACCTTGTACACCAAATGCGGACGCTGCTTGAAGTACCAGCCTGAGGCCATGAGCTCTCCGCCGGAATTCGCGTGAAAAAGGGTCTCCACAAACGCATTCGTATCGGCCTCAAGCAGGACCAAACCTGCGGTACTGTAAGCAGCCTCGATCAAATCAAAGCGGCGCGCGCTGTCGCCGGGCCACCCGAAGTACACCTGAGACCGCACGTCGTCGGTCACCTGGTAGCCCTCGCTGGCAAACTTGCGCTGGTTGGCCGCCCACCACGTTCGGGCCACGGTCGCTTGGGCACGCCACAGCTCGCGGCCGGTGTACTTGCCCAGTTCCGCATTAATTACCCCCGCTACATAGTCGTCAACCGGAACCCGATTGACCACCAGCAACTCTGTTCGGCCCAACGGAACCGCCACAAATCCACCCGGATACGTGCGCCGAACCCCCGAAGGGCCCTCGGTCGAAAGCGGACGGTCGCCCTCGATCCGCACCGAATCTGCACTCCGCCAAGTTCCGTCGGCATTCGCCACGAGCAAGCCTTCGCTGCGCCGCACATGCACGTTGCTCGAAACCAAGGTGTCGGGCACTTCATCACCGCGGAACCAAATACTGCGCAGCGATCCGCCGCCAAACTTGAACTCATAGACGTCTTTGGTGGCAAACACCCGCACCCGAACGAGTTCAGCCGCGCGCGGGTCGGGACCCATCATGCGTTGGCCACTGGCCCCAAGGGCAGCGAATGCTGCAACTGCAAGGATCAACTTCTTCATTCCTGGAGCAAATATGCGGCGGTGCGGTCCATGGATCCGCCCTCGCCCAGTGCCGCCGTAAACGATTCAAACTCTGCCAGCATTGCGGTGCGCCGCGGACCGTCGGCCATCAGTTCACGAAGGTCTTGGGCCAAAAATTCAGGTGTGCACTGGTTTTGAAGACGTTCGCTGACGGCTTCGCGCCCCAGAACCAGGTTTACGAGCGACACGTGCGGCACCTTTACCAATCGCTTGGCCAGCGCAAAACTTAGTGCGTCCACCTTGTACGCCACGACCATCGGAACCTTGAGCAGCGCCAGCTCCAAGGTCGCAGTGCCGCTCGCCACCAAGGCGGCTCGCGCCCCCCGGGCACTGATCATTCCCTCGGCCAGTTCGCCGTGCGGCTCGGCCTGAAGGGCCTCGCGCAGCATCGCCCGGTAGGCGCCCTCGGTCCACGACGAGGGGCGAATCCACCGCGGCTTCATGCCCAAACGGGCAGCAGTGGCGGCAAATACAGGCGCAAGGCGCTGAAGTTCAGACGTGCGCGACCCCGGAGCGAGCACCAGCACCCCTGATTCGGTATCGGATCCGGAAGCAAAGCGATCGAGGGCTGGATGCCCAAAGTAGGGCGCATTCACGCCCCGCTGGGTTAAAAATTCGGGTTCAAAGGGAAGCAACGGAATCACGGCGTCGTAGGCCTCCTTGAGGATTTGGACCCGGCCCTCCTTCCAGGCCCAAACGCTGGGGGCGACCAACTGAACCACGCGCCGCTGGCTCCGCCAGGGCCGCGTGGCCATCCACTTCGCCAAGCGAAGGTTGAATCCGGGGTAGTCAATGAGAACCACAAGATCCCAAGGATCCGAAAGCACCGAGCGCGCCGCTGCGAAGTTGGACCGAACGGCCCCTGCGTTGCGCAGAACATCCCAAAAACCCATAAATGCAAGCTGGTCAAGGTTGCGAAGCACGGGTTTGTTCAGGGCGCGGCTGAGCTCGGTTCCGCCCCACGCGTCGATGTGCAGCTGGGGCTGAATGCGGCGAAGGGACCGCACGAGTTCGGCCCCAAGGACGTCGCCCGAGGCCTCGCCTGCCAGAATAAAGATGCGCTTCACAACCATTCCCAACGCCAATAGATGGCGGTTATGATGTAGAACAAGCTGATGAGCACAATGCTCAGCGCCATTCGGTAGCGCTTCAAAGTCAAGGCCAGTGTGAGGTAGAGTCCCTCGAGAACCACCGAAATAGCCAGTACCCGATTGAGCAGGTAGGCCCAGAGGTCGCTGTCGAGCTCGGCCACTGAAGGTAGGCCGGGATAGGTCGCCATCAGGTAGGACCATGCAAACCAAGGGGTTCCCGCGGCCACGAGCAGACCCATGTAGGTTTCGAGGCGTTCGCGACGCGGACCCGGACTCATCGCTGGTCGAGACGGCGGTGCAGGTTCGACAGCGCGTGGTGGGCCGTCAGGTCAAACTGGGTCGGAACCACACTGACAAAGCCATGATCCAGCGCCCAGATGTCCGTATCCTCGGCTCCGTCGGGGTTGTGGTAGTCGCCGCGCATCCAGTAGTAGGGTTTGCCGTAGGGGTCGATGCGCTCCTCGAATGACTCCTTCCAAAAGCCCAGTGCCTGGCGCGCCACGCGTACCCCGGCATACGGAGCCTTGTCGGCGTTGGGAAAGTTCACATTGAGGCACACTCCCTCGGGAAGCCCGTGCGTAAGTGCATCCTGGGCAATCTGCTTGAGGTAGGGTTCTACGGGGCGAAAGTCGGCGTCCCACTTATAGTCCAGCAGACTGAAGCCAATGCTCGGAACTCCCTGCATCGCGCCTTCGACGGCGGCAGACATGGTTCCGCTGTAAATCACGTTCACGCTCGCATTGCTGCCGTGGTTGACACCGCTCACAATGAGGTCGGGCTTGCGGTCTTTCAGCACCTCGTGAACAGCCAACTTGACACAGTCCACGGGGGTTCCGCTGCACGCGTACTCAGTTTGCGGACCAGCATCGATGCTCATCGGCTTCAGCCGGAGCGAATCGTGCAGGGTAATCGCATGGCCCATTCCGCTCTGCGGACTGTCGGGAGCCACGACCACTACATCGCCTAACTGATTCATTGCGTGGATCAAAGTGCGGATTCCGGGCGCTGTAATGCCGTCGTCGTTGGTCACTAAAATGAGGGGTGCTGCCATAGGTGCAAATTAAGTGGTCAGGCCTTGCGCCGGCAGGCACAAGATTTGTACTTTTCCACCCACTTATCGACCAAACCGCAATGATTATTATTCTCCTCCTATTTATGGTTTTGGGCTTCGCCGTGCAGGCCCGCTTGAAGAACCGCTTCAAAAAGTATTCAGAGAGCTACCTCTCGAGTGGCTTGTCTGGAGCCGAAGTGGCCCGCCGAATGCTCGACTTTTACGGTTTGCACAGCGTCCAGATCGTCAGCGTACCTGGCAAACTGTCTGACCACTACAATCCGGCCAATAAAACGGTCAATTTGTCACCTGAGGTCTACGAAGGCCGCAACGTTTCGGCCGCTGCCGTCGCCGCCCACGAGTGCGGTCACGCCGTGCAGCACGCCACCGCCTACACGTGGTTGACGATGCGCAGCAAAATGGTCCCCGTAGTAAACATGAGCGGCCAAATCATGAACATGGTGTTTCTCTTTTCCATCTTTGGAATGAGCATTCTCGGCCTCGGCTGGGACCAAGCCCTAGTTGTACTCATCGCCGCGCAGTCGGTGCTCGCCGCCTTTGCAGTGGTTACCCTCCCCGTGGAGTACGACGCTTCGCGCCGTGCCCTCGTGTGGCTACAGGGTGCCGGAATCACCGACGCCAGCAACCACCACCAAGCTGAAGATGCATTGAAGTGGGCCGCCCGCACCTACCTCGTGGCTGCCGCCGCTGCCGTAACCCAGCTGCTGTACTACATCATGCTGTACATGGGCCGCCGCGACTAACATGACGCTTCGCCCCTACCGCCCTTCAGACGTCGAATCCATTTTGGCGATTTACGGGCCCGTGGTGGCGCAGTCTTCGGCGACCTTCGAGACTGAAGTTCCGTCGCTGCACGACTTTTCGGAACGCCTGGCGCGCATCGCCGGGCGTTTCCCGTTTTGGGTGGCCGAGTCCGCCGACGGGCAGTTGCTTGGCTACGCCTACGGAACCACCCACCGCGAACGCATCGCCTACCAGTGGGCCGTCGAAACCAGCGTGTACGTCGCCCCTTCAGCCCACCGCCACGGCGTGGGTCGCGCGCTTTATACCGCTCTCTTGCCATCTCTGGCCGAACGCGGATTCGTATGGGCCTACGGCGTAATCACGCTGCCCAACGAGGCCAGTGTAGCACTCCATGCCGCCTGTGGGTACGAGTCCTTTGCCACATACACCGCAGCAGGTCAAAAATTCGGACAGTGGTTTGACGTGCACTGGATGCGCTACGCCTTAAACGCGCCGGGCGATGGAATGAACGAACCGACGTTCAGCAGTCTTTAATAGTGGTGGCGCCGCCTGTAGGACAACGGCTTTGTCCATCGCGACCCAGTGTTGGTAATCTTCCCAGGCGCGCGGAACAAAGACCAACTTCACGGCTCGATTAAATCGTGGCTTTGGTAATCTTGGGAGTCCGCTTGGCGAACTGCATCGCGAAGTCGGTCAGCGTTCGCCGCGCTCGAGGTGAGCCACTGTGTGGCGTCAAGCATATTGAATTGATCGAGTGACATGACCACCACGCCTTTGCGGCGTCCGCGGTTGACCACAATGATTTCACCCTCGTCGACCACTTGGTCTACGTAGGCCTTGAGTTCTCGGCGAAGGTCGGTAAGGGTGGTTGAAATCATTTTCGTACAGAATTCTGTACTAAATTAACCAAAAATCTTGCCGGGATTCAGAATATTCTTGGGGTCGAGCAAGGATTTGATTCCGCGCTGAAGGTCCAGGGCCGCAGGGGCAAACGCGAGGTCCATAAAGCCCTTTTGCACCAGGCCGATGCCGTGCTCGCCCGAAATGGTTCCGCCCATGGCGCGCACCTCGGTGAAGAGCTGGCGAATGCCCTGCTGAAGGCGGTCGCCGTGCCAGTCGGCGTCAGGCATGTCGCCTTTGACGATGTTGACGTGCAGGTTTCCGTCGCCGGCGTGGCCGTAGCAGACAGATTCAAAGCCGTACTCGGCGCCGATGCGCTTGACGGCGCGCAGCAAATCGGGCAGTTTGGCCCGTGGAACCACCGTGTCCTCTTCTTTATAGATGCTGTGCTTTTTGACGGCCTCACCGACGCGGCGGCGCAGCTTCCACAGCGCGTCGCGCTCCGCTTGGGTTTGGGCAAAAAGTACCTCGAGGGCGCCCGCCTCTTCGGCCACGGCGGCCAGCTCTTCGGCCTCGCGGAGCACGGCTTCTTCGTCGGTTCCGTCGACTTCCATGAGCAGGTGAGCTGCGATGCCGGGTCCGGTGGGAATCGACACTCCGTCGACGTAGCGCAGGGTCCAGTCGATGGCGTCGCGTTCCATGAACTCGAGTCCGCTCGGCGTGATTCCGGCCTGAAAAATGCGTGCCACCGCGGCGCAGGCCACCTCAGCTGAGGCAAAAGGCGCCAAAAGCGTGAAGTGGTAGCGGGGGTACGGAATCAGCCGCACCACAATCTTTGTAATCACGCCCAACGTGCCTTCAGAACCCACCATGAGCTGGGTAAGGTTGTAGCCGGTGCTGTTCTTGAGGGTGTTGGCTCCAGTCCAAATAACCTCACCGGTGGGGAGCACTACCTCGAGGTTGAGAATGTAGGCCGAGGTCACGCCGTACTTGACGGCCTTGGGGCCGC
Organism: Bacteroidota bacterium; assembly: GCA_039805405.1. Lineage (GTDB taxonomy): Bacteria > Bacteroidota > Bacteroidia > Flavobacteriales > Schleiferiaceae > TMED14. The sequence goes on along the minus strand of JBDLUG010000002.1, from coordinate 7,817 downwards.
CCGCGTTGTAGGCCACGTTGCCACCCATGGTGCTGCTGCCCCACGACGAGGGGTCGGGCGGATAAAACAAACCTTGCTCGCGGCAGGCCTCGTGAAATACTTGGTTGACCACGCCGGGCTCGACGGTCGCCTGAAAGTTGGCCGGGTCGATTTCCAGAATGCGGTTGAAGCGTTCCATGCTGAGCGAGATTCCGCCGTGGACGGGAATCGCGCCGCCACTCAAGCCCGTGCGGGCGGCCGCTGGCGTGACCGGCACCTCGTGCTCGTTGGCCCAGCGTAGCACCGCAGCGACCTCGTCAGGCGTCCCGGGGCGCAGCACCACTTCGGGCAGTACGTGCAGGTCCTCAGTTTCGTCGTGCGCAAATTCCGACCGGCGTTCGGCGTCGATTGAAACGTGTTCGGCCCCCAGCAGGGCAGTTAATTCTTCGAGTGATTTTCGCGTAACTTCGGCCATCTTGATCCCAAACGATTTGCACCAAATGTACCGCAGTATCCGCTTGGTGGCCGCACTCGTGCTGAGTTCCGCTACCCTTATCGCCCAACGCCCCGTGGCGATGAACGACCTCTTCGAGTCCCGTGTATTCAATGCCCGCGGAATCCAAGGATTTCGCTCGCTCGAAGACGGCAAGCACTTTAGCCGCCAAACCGCCCAAGGAATTGAGCGGTTCAGCTTTGCAACGGGTGCCGCCGTAGACGTGATGGTTTCGAAGTCCGAACTGACCGTGAACGGAAGTCCGCTGAACTTTAGCAGCTATGAATTTGCCCCGGGCGAGCGCTTTGCCATCCTCGAGTCCGACATCGAGCCCATTTACCGCCATTCCTACACAGCTAATGTGTACGTGTGGGACCGCCAAGCTAAAAAACTCACTCAGGTCTACGGTAAACCCATTCAAAATCCCGTGCTTTCGCCCGACGGAACCCAGCTCGCATTTGTGTTTGCGCGCAACATTTACGTGCAAAACCTGGCTACGGCTGCGGTAAAGCAGGTGACCACCGACGGCGAAGACAACGCCATCCTGAACGGCGCTCCGGACTGGGTGTACGAAGAAGAATTCGGATTTCACGTGGCGCTGGCCTGGAGCCCCGACAGCAAATCGCTGGCCTACCTGCGCTTTGACGAGCGCGCGGTACCGACATTCAGCATGGATATGTACGGAACCGAAACCTACCCCAAGCCCTACGAATTTAAGTACCCCAAAGCTGGTGAGGTGAATTCGGTGGTCAGCTTGCACGTTTGGAACGGTTCGGCCACCCTGACTGCCAGCGAGGGGTTGAAGTACGAATACATTCCGCGCATGGCATGGAGCCCCAAAGGCGAGCTCTTTTTTGCCACGCTGAACCGCCACCAAGACTCAATGCAGGTGATGGCCTACACGGCCGGTCGAGCTCCGCGCAGATTTTTGCTCGAAACCGACGCTGCCTATGTCGAATCCGAGCGCGAATTCAGCTTTTTGGCCGACGGACGCCTCGTATGGGCCAGTGAACGCTCGGGCTACACCCACTACTACCTCTACAGCGCCGACGGAAGCAAATCCGCACCCATCACCAGCGGAGCCTATGACGTCACCGCATTCTACGGGGTAGACGAGGCCCGCGGCGAGGCCTACTACCAAGCGGCTTCGCGCAGCGCAAGCCAACGAGAGGTGTTTCGCACCAAGCTCAAGGGCGGCAAGCCGACGGCTATCGCTGCAGCGGCTCCGTCCAACGACGCTTCATTTTCGTCAACCTTTGACTACTATGTGCTGACGACTCAAGACGGCAACAGCCCCGCCACCTACGCTCTGATGGACCGCAGCGGGACCCAAGTTCGCGTGCTCGAAGACAACGCCGAGCTGCGCAAGAACTTGGGCGAATTCGCCCTATCGCCCAAGACGTTTTTCACGCTTGAAGCGGCCAACGGCCAAAAGCTTCCGGCCTGGGAAATCCGCCCGCTCAATTTTGACGCGAGCAAAAAGTACCCCGTACTCATGTTTGTGTACGGCGGACCCGGAAGCCAGCAAGTCACCCAGCGCTGGGGTGGCCGCGACTACTTCTGGTACCAGCACTTGGCCGCACAGGGTTACTGGATCGTGTGCGTGGACAACCGCGGAACCGGGGCCAAAGGCCGCGACTTCAAAAAAGTCACCTACCTGCAGCTCGGCAAGTACGAGGTCGAAGACCAAATCGCCGCCGCGCAGTCGCTGGCCAAGCATCCCAACGTCGACGCGGGCCGCATCGGAATCTGGGGCTGGTCCTACGGCGGATTCATGGCTTCGAACTGTGTGATGCAAGGTTCCGAAGTATTTAAAGCCGCCATCGCCGTCGCCCCGGTGACCAACTGGCGTTTTTACGACAACATCTACACTGAGCGATACATGCGTACTCCGGGCGAGAACTCGACCAACTACGACATTAATTCGCCCCTAGCCCACGCCGCCAAACTCAAGGGCAACCTCTTGCTGATCCACGGAACCGGCGACGACAACGTTCACGTTCAGAATTCGATGCGCCTTGCCGAAGAGCTCATTCAGGCCAACAAGCAGTTCGACTACATGGTCTACCCCGACAAGAACCACGGAATCTATGGCGGCGCCACACGATACCAGTTGTTCACCAAAATGACCAACTTCTTGCTTGAAAATCTTTAGCAGCCATTGGCTAACCGCAGCTGACGCTTAACTTTCACCCCCAACGCGAACGATAAACACCCTAACTATGGCTTCAACAGAAAAAATGTCGCACCCCCGCGGGCTCTACACCCTCTTCTTTACGGAGATGTGGGAACGCTTCAGCTACTACGGCATGCGCGCCCTCTTGGTGCTCTACCTCACCACTGAATACGCACGTGGCGGATTCGGAATGGACCGTGCCTCGGCCCTCGAGATTTACGGCATCTTCACCGGACTGGTCTACCTCACTCCCATCATCGGTGGAGCCCTCGCCGACCGCATCCTTGGCCAGCGCCGCGCCATCTACATCGGAGGCTTTTTGATGGCCTTTGGGCAGTTCGCCCTCGCCGGATCGCACGCCTTTGCAGCCGACGAAGCCCTGCGCCAGTGGATGTTCCACATGGGCCTCGGATTGCTCATTGTGGGCAACGGATTCTTTAAGCCGAACATTTCGACCATCGTCGGAGCACTCTACACCGACAACGATCCGCGCAAAGATTCCGCCTTTACCATCTTTTACATGGGTATTAACCTTGGCGCCTTTCTCTCGCCCATCATCTGCGGAACCCTCGGTGAGCAAGTAGGCTGGATGTGGGGCTTTGGAAGCGCCGGTGTCGGAATGCTTTTGGCCACCGTATGGCTCTACGTCGAGGAGCCCAAGCTCGACGGACGCGGAATGCCTCCCGGCCGCGAAGGCGTTCGCCTTGGTGCGGCTGACTTCGGAACCATCGCCGCATACGTCGCCGGCGGCGTTGCCACGGTCTACGGATTTCTCGCCCTTCAGGATGCCATTTCTGAGGACGCCATGTCGCTCGCGCTCAAAGTTGTGGGCGCAATTGCCATTCTTGGCATCGCCTACATCATCTACAACGGAACCTCTGGTGGCGAGCAGTGGAGCCGCGTCGGAGCCATTTTGATCTTCTCAGTCGCCAACATCTTCTTTTGGAGCGGATTCGAGCAGGCCGGCGGAACCTTTAACCTCTTTGCCGCCGAGGAGACGAACCGCGTGGTCTTTGGCTACGAGATTGCCGCCTCACTCTTTCAAAGTGTGAACGCGCTGGCCATCTTCATTTTTGCCCCCATGTTTGCCTCACTTTGGGTCAACCTTGCCACCCGCAACATGAACCCCTCCACCCCTGCAAAATTTGGCCTCGGGCTTACGCTCCTTGCCCTTGGTTTTGTCGTAATGTCGTTTGCAAGCTTTGCCGCTGAAGGCGAAGGCCTGATCAGCCCCATGTGGTTGATTGGTGTGTACGTGCTTCACACGTTTGGAGAGCTCTGCATTTCACCGATTGGTCTCTCGATGGTAACCAAGCTGGCTCCGCCCAAAATCGTGAGCGTAATGATGGGATTGTGGTTTGCCTCGATGGCCCTCGCCAACTACTTGGCCGGAATCATGGAAAGCCTCCTGCACTCGATCGCGCCCGACATGAACTTGTTTGTGTTCTTGACCATCACTGCCGCTGTGGGTGCCGCACTGCTCTTTGCGCTGACTCCACTGCTTCGCAAGCTGATGCGCGGAATCCACTAATCCGCAGTGCTATCCTCATAAAAAAAGGCCCCACGTGGGGCCTTTTCTTTTGGATTGGGGTGCCGCTAGAAGTACACAATGTCGTAGCCCTTGAGCGTCAGCGTTTGGTACTTCTTTTCGTCAAACATGTAGAGACGCGAAGGGCGCTTTGCTTTCGCGCTCGACCGAACACTGTTGCCTGTTTCGATCAGCAGTTGGCTTTTAAGCACCTTGCGGCGAAAGTTGCGCTTGTCAAACTTCTTGCCCAGCGCACATTCGTACAGGCGCTGAATCTCATTGAGCGTGAATTCACGCGGAAGCAGCGTAAAACCCACCGGACGGCGCTTGACGCGTCGCTTAAAGCGTTCGCGGGCGTATGCCAGGACCTCGTCGTGGTCGTAGGCCATCGACGGAACATTCTGCACCGGAACCCACACATAGCCCTTGGCCTCTAGCCCTGCCTTGAGTTCGTCTGACAAGCGCACCAAACAGTAGTACGCAATGTTGACCACGCGACCCGATGGGTTTCGGTACGGATTGGCAAACGAATTGAGTTGTTCAAGTGGCCAGTTGTCACGACCCGTAAGCTCACGAAGCAATGTCTTTGCGACATTTTCAGGGGCCTCGGCAGGCTGAATAACCGCACTCGGCAAAATGTGGGCCCCTTCATAGGGCTCACCTACTTTGGTCGCCAGCAACGTGACGAGCTGGTCGCCATCAAAGCCAAATACGACGACTGAGGTGGCCAACGCCACGTTAAAATCTGTAGGGTCAAAATCGATTCGCATGCTCATGGGGACAAAGTTAGAATGCGAAGCGCAATAAGTGTACCGGATTACACAATAGTAACATAGATCACCCCAAAAAGACAAGCGCGGCACCTTGCGGTACCGCGCTCAGCGGGTGCACCTTGGTGGAGGTGCGTGATTCCCACACGTCCCGTAGGACGGCCTGTGCTCGGTGTACTCGCCAAAAGCCTGACTCTGGCGCACCAAGCAATGAACCCACTCGCCCAAGCACCTTCCTCTCGCCAGAGGCTGCCGATCCTCTATCCCAAGGATCCGTGAACGGTTGTTCTCCCCAAACCAAGCCGTACATGCCAGCTCGCAGCTCATTCTGCGACGTGCACCGAAGTCGAAACTCTGGACACGTTGGTAGGGCAATCTAGTGAGAGCTCACTCCCTCGCCCTAAAGCGATCTAGATTGGCCGAAGGGCTCTGCCCCCCTCTTGGACTGCACACTGAGGTTCCGACCGTCGTCGGGCAGTGGCAACCTGGTGAAGTAGACTTTGTGGGGTACCAAGCAAGGCCTTCCCAAACAGATGCGCAGGAGCGCTACCCATCTACCTCAACGCGAACAACTTAACCTAAGTCTTGCCGTCCGGCTCGGACCATCTGTAGCGATGGCTTTGCCTGTTGCGTTCTATGAAGTTAGTCAATTAATCGAGGCCCGCAAGCCCGGTTCATAAGTAAAACCAAGATGGGAATTTTGATCTCAAAATACTGTTTATCAACACATTAATAATTGGTGTTGAACCATGGTGTAGCCAAACAAAAAATCCCCTTAACCGGAGTTAAGAGGATTTTGTCGGGATGACAGGACTTGAACCTGCGACCACACGCCCCCCAGACGTGTACTCTACCACCTGAGCTACATCCCGATTGGGGCGGCAAATATACGCGAATTGAAGCAGTAAAATGGGACTTCGGTTCCGCATCGGTGCGAAGTCACCTCGTACATTTGGGCCATGGAACAACACAATGTCGTCATTATCGGATCCGGACCTGCCGGATACACTGCGGCCATTTATGCTGCACGCGCTGACCTCAAACCCATTATGTACGTTGGGCTGCAGCCTGGCGGCCAACTGACCACCACAACCGAGGTGGACAACTTCCCGGGCTACCCTCAGGGAATCGACGGCAACGCCATGATGGAAGACCTTAAAAACCAAGCTGAACGCTTCGGAACCGACGTTCGCTGGGGCATGATCAGCTCCGTTGAGTTTTCAGATACTCCAGGTGGATTCCACACCCTGACGGTAGATGAAGGCATGCAAATTCAAGCGCAGTCGGTGATTATTGCCACCGGCGCCACGGCGAAGTACCTCGGGCTTCCGAGCGAAGAAAAATTCATGGGCCACGGCGTGAGCGCATGTGCCGTCTGCGACGGATTCTTCTACAAGGGCCAAAACGTAGTTATCGTGGGCGGAGGCGACACGGCCGCCGAAGAGGCGTCGTACCTCGCCAAGCTCTGCCCAAAGGTGACGATGCTGGTGCGCAAGGGAGAGCTTCGCGCCTCTAAGGCCATGCAAAACCGAATCATGAATACGTCGAACATCGAAGTGCGCTGGCATACCGAGACGGTTGAACTTCTGGGCAATGAAGGCGTGGAAGGCGTCAAAGTCCGCAACCTTCAAACGGGCGTCGAAGACGTGATTGAAGCCACCGGATTCTTTGTCGCAATCGGCCACAAGCCCAACACCGACATTTTCAAAGGCCAACTCGACATGGACGAGGTGGGCTACCTTCAGATTCAACCTGGAAGCACCAAAACCCGCAAGCCCGGTGTTTTTGCCGCCGGCGACGTGGCTGACAAGGTCTACCGTCAGGCGATTTCTGCGGCCGGAACCGGCTGTATGGCCGCACTCGATGCAGAGCGCTACCTCGCAGAGTTCCACTAGGACATTGCGGTTCGTACCAAAAGAAAAGCCGACCCCTTGGGGCCGGCTTTTTTTATGCCATGATGCGTGGATTACATGCGCTTGCGTCCGCCTGGCTTGCCGCCGCCGAAGCTAGGCTTGCCGCCGGGGCCACCGCCGAAGCGCTTGCCACCACCGCCGAAGCTGGGCTTGCCGCCGAATCCGGGCTTACCGCCCAAACGTGGCTTGCGGTCGGGTCCATTGAACGACGTATCGCTTGCACCGCGGTTGAACGCGTCGGCACGGTCGTCTCCGCCACGTGCCCAATCGGGCGTCTCTTGGCGCTGGGTCCATGAGCCTCCACGGTTCTTGTCGCCCTGGTAGCCACCTGAAGTGCCACCCTGGTAGCCGCCACGGTCACCTCCGCCTTGGTAGCCGCCTCCGCCGCCACCTTGGTATCCGCCACGGTCGCTGCTTCCGCCGCGGTAGCCGCCTCCGCCGCCACCTTGGTAGCCGCCACGGTCACTGCTTCCGCCACGGTAGCCGCCTCCGCCGCCACCTTGGTAGCCGCCGCGGTCACTGCTTCCGCCACGGTAGCCGCCTCCGCCGCCACCTTGGTAGCCTCCGCGGTCACTGCTTCCGCGGTAGCCGCCTCCGCCGCCACCTTGGTAGCCGCCACGATCGCCGAACTTGCCCTGAGGGCGTCCGCCGCCAAAACGGTCGTTGCGCGGTCCGCGCTCGCGCTCAAAACGGCCAACCTGGTCGTCTACGGCATCGAGCTTGACCTCCACGCCTTTGACTTGGGATCCGTTGAGGGCCATTTGAACGTCGTCAACGCGCGACTCAGGCACGTTAAAGTAGCTCTGTTCAGCACCACAGTTCACGCCCTGAACGTCGTTTTCGCCGAGGCGAACGGTTTCGCGCAAAAAGTCTTTGAGTGAGAACCACGTGAATCCGTGGGTTTCGCCCACGTTGATCGAGAATCGCTGCTCGGCTGGAGAATCCATTCCGCGCTGGC
>JBDLUG010000001.1:0-33432 GCA_039805405.1 Bacteroidota bacterium | reverse complement strand
CCTACTGGTTTGATGGCGAAGCCGTGGGCGACCGCAGCAACGATACGGCCCGAATCCGCATCACCTGCGACCAGCGCTACGTGGTCGACGACGGCAGCATCGAGCGAGGCTACGGCGTGGCCCAAGGCGTCGAACCCCGCTGGGCGCAGCGCTACCAATTTTTGCAGGCAGACACGCTGCGCGGGTTGGACCTCGAATGGATTCCCGCCGGCCCCCAAGGTGAGGGAGAGCGATTCCGCATCGGAGTTTGGACCATCGATACGGCCGGCTTTCCGGGCGACCCCATCTACGTGAGCGATTCGCTCTATGAGGTGGCCTGGAATTATGCCGGTCAGCTCGGCCGCCACTACGTGCTCGACACGACGGGCCTCGTGGTTCCGCGCGAGGTCTACCTCGGCGTAGTCATGGAGACCTCGAACTCAGACCAGGGCATGCCCCGCGCGGTGCTGGGCCTTGACGTGCATACTACTGCGGTCAAGGCGTTTGGCGAGCAGGGCGAGTGGTTTTTGAGCCAGCTCCAGGGTGCGCTGGCCCTTCGTCCGTTCTTTCGCGGAACCCCCATCGACCTCAGCACCCGCGAAGAGCGGCTATCCATTGGACTGACGGTCACACCCCAGCCCGCCAGTGACTGGGCCACTGTGGATGGACCGGGACTTCGCCTTGAGGTAATCAACACGCTGGGCGCTGTCGTCGCTTCGGCCGTGCGTCCCGACACCGCTCAGCCCTGGAACCTGGACCTGCGCGCACTTCCCGCGGGACTTTACGTACTCCGTAGCGATTCTGGCTACGCAACCCGACTCTTCAAGCAGTGATCGAGTTTGACGACGAGCTCGAAGAGGGCGCAGGCACCGAAGAGGAACTCTACGTTCACCACCGATTTGTGGCAGACGCGGGGCAAAAGCCGCTTCGCGTAGACAAGTTTTTGTTCAATTTTCTTGAGAAAACCTCGCGAAACCGCATCCAAAAGGCCGCCGAAGCCGGGGCGATTCGCGTGGACGGACTACCCGTTAAGTCGAACCACCGCGTCAAGCCTGGCGAAGAGGTTACGCTGGTGCTGGCGCAGCCTCCGCGCGAGTTTGTGCTCGAGGCCGAGCCCATTGACCTCAACGTCGTCTACCTCGACGACGACCTTGCGGTGATCAACAAGCCCGCGGGTATGGTGGTGCACCCGGCATTTGGCCACTTTACCGGAACCCTCGTGCACGGCCTGCTCTACCTTTTTCAGAATTTACCGGGAGCCTCGAGTGAAGTTCGCCCCGGCTTGGTGCACCGCATTGACAAAGACACGTCTGGTCTGCTCGTAGTGGCCCGCACTGACTATGCGCTGGCGTTTTTGGCCAAGCAGTTTGCCGACCACAGCTGCGACCGCGAGTACCACGCCCTCGTGTGGGGCAATGTGCGCGAAGACCGCGGAACCGTGACCGGCCACATCGGCCGTTCGCTTCAGGACCGCAAGGTGCAGGCCATCTTTCCCGACGGCAAGCACGGAAAGCATGCCGTCACCCACTACGAAGTGCTTGAGCGCTACAGTTTTGCCACCCTCGTGGCCTGCCGCCTCGAAACGGGCCGCACGCACCAGATCCGGGTGCATATGAAGTTTTTGGGGCACCCGCTGGTCGGCGACGCGGTGTACGGTGGCGACAAGGCTCCGCACCGCCCTGAGCTGCCCAAGTTTGCGCAGTTCGCGCACAAAACGCTTGAAATGCTTCCGCGCCAAGCGCTGCACGCGCGAATGCTCGGATTTGAGCACCCGTCGCGACCCGGTGAACGCCTCGTGTTTGAGGCGCCTTTGCCTGAAGATATGCAGGCGGTGCTGGAGCGGTTTCGGCGCTACAGCTAGCTGCTAGTTACTAGTTGCTTGCTTCCTCGAAGAGCCCGTCATACAGCCCCGCGTACATCTGCAAGATGGGCTTGCGGCGAAGTTTTAACGTTGGCGTGACGTGGCCCGCAGCGATGCTCCACACGTCGGGGGTGAGGGCGAATTTCTTGATTTTTTCCCACTGACCGTACTGGGCGTTGGTGGCGTCGATTTCGCGTTGGAAGCGCGCGACAACCACCGGGTTGGCGATCATTTCAGCCGGAGTCGTCCAGGTGATGTTTTTGCGGGCGCACCACGACTTTAAAAAGTCGTACTGCGGCTGGATCAAAAGGACGGGGTACTTCTTGTTTTCGCCGGCCACCATGCACTGCTCGATGAAGGGCGACATCTTGAAGGCGTTTTCCATGGCCTGGGGCGTGATGTACTTGCCGCCCGCGGTCTTGAAAATTTCTTTCTTGCGGTCGGTGATGCGCAGGTAGCCCTCTGAATCGAATTCACCAATGTCGCCAGTGCGGAACCAGCCGTCTTCGGTCATCACCTCAGCGGTCAGGTCAGGACGGTTGTAGTAGCCCATCATCACGTTGGGGCCCTTGGCGAGAATTTCGCCGTCGGCGTCGAGCTTCAGCTCTACGCCCTCGATTGCAGTTCCTACGGTACCCAGCTTGTGACCTTGTCCGGTGGGCAGGTTAACTGCCAAAATGGGCGAGGTTTCGGTGAGGCCGTAGCCCTCTTGAACGTTGATTCCGGCTCCGGCAAAAATCCGAGCTAGTTTGGGGTTAAGCGCGGCCGCTCCGCTGGCCACGGCGAGGGTTTCTCCGCCCAACGCCTCTTGCCACTTGCTGAAAATCAGCTTGCGGGCGAGCTTGAGCTGCGCATAATAGAGCGGGCTGAGGCCTTCGTGCTCGTAGCGCTCTGCCAGGCCGACGGCCCAAAAGAAGAGTCCGCGCTTGATGCCAGTGAGGGACTTGCCCTTGTCCATGATTTTGTCGTAGACTTTTTCGAGCAGGCGCGGAACCGCGGTAAACACTTGGGGGTGCACCTCGCGGAGGTTGTCGCCGATCGTTTCCATGGACTCGGCAAAGTAGACGCCCACGCCGTTGGTGAGGTAGACATAGACGCAGACGCGTTCGTAGCTGTGGCACAACGGCAAGAAGCTCAGGGCTTTACCGGTTGGACCGACCGGGAGGCGAGCCGCTCCGGCTACGGCGTTCGACGCAATGTTGCGGTGGCTGAGCATGACACCTTTTGGGGTGCCGGTGGTGCCCGAAGTGTAAATCAGCGTGGCCAGATCTTCTTCGCGCACGGCGGCCTTGCGGACCTCAAGCTCGGCGCAGTGGGCATCGGTGGCGCGGGCCACGACATCGTCGAGGCACTGCGAGCCTTCGGTGGGCGTAAACGTAAACACTCCTTCGAGGCTAGGTACGTCGGCGCGCAGCGCCTCCATCTTGTCGCGAAGCTCAGGGTCGCTCACAAAGCAAAAACGCACTCCGGCATCATTCAAAATAAACGTGTAGTCGGCCTGCGAAATCGTGGGGTACATTGGTACATCGACGCCGCCTGCGCTCAGGATGGCCTGGTCGCAGAGGTTCCATTCTGTGCGGTTGGTGGTTGAAATAATGCCGACGCGGTCGCCGGGCTTCATGCCCAGGTCAATGAGTCCGCAGGCCAGCTTCTCGGCCTTGGCGATGAACTCGGTAGTTGACATGGATTGCCACTGTCCGTTGACTTTGGTATTGAGGGCGTCGGGGCGGGGATGCTTGGCTGCCGCGTAGTGGGCGAAATCAAAAAGGCGTTTGGGTGCGTTCATGCGTGAAAGCTCGTAGGTTACTTACGGCGCTCGCCGTGGATCCACACCTGGGTTGGCGAGGTCTGCGGAAGGGCCATGGGGGTTACTTCGTTTAGGTTTACGTCAAAGATGGTGAAGTCCGCCCAATTTCCAATGCGGATTTCTCCGCGGTCGGACTCCTGAAAGGCAGCGCGGGCGGCATCTGCGGTCATTCCTTTAATCGTTTGAGCTAGGGTAAGCGCTTCATTCGTTTGAAATCCCTCGGCGGGGTGGCCGTCGAGCGCCCGGCGGGCCGTGGCCGCCAGAATCGTGTACATTGGGTTGGGGTGCTCGATGGGGAAGTCGGTTCCGAGCGGAATCCATCCGCCATTCGCCGCGCGAAGTGAGCGGTAGGCGTACGCGTGCGGCATGCGGTCCGGCCCCAAACGCTCTGGAGCCCAGTCCATGTCGCTCGTTGCATGGGTCGGCTGAACCGACGGAACAATGCCTTTGCCAAAGAGAACTTGGTCTTCAGGACTCACCACCTGAGCGTGTTCAATGCGCCAGCGAAGGTCGGCCTTGGCAGTTTGGGCGTCCAATGCATTTCGGTATATGCTCACGATGAGGTGGTTGGCGGAATCTCCGATGGCGTGGGTGTTCATTTGCCATCCGGCCTTGGCGATTCGGGCTGCCGCCGACCGCAAGTACTCGGCATCGCGCAGTGCAAGCCCAAAGTGGTCGTGGCGGTCGTGGTAGGGCGCGCGCAACAGGGCTCCGCGGCTGCCCAAGGCTCCGTCGCTGTAGAACTTAAAACTGCGCACCGAGAGCCAGTCAGTTGTGAGGGGGCCGCGCTTGAGCCAGTGGTCCAGCGCCTCGGGACTTTCGGCGACCATTACGTACAGCGGCATGTGCAGGGCTCCCGCCTGCTGAAGGCTGTCGATCAGCATAATGTCACTGGTGGGTAGGCCCGCGTCGTGCACGCCCGTAAGGCCGAGCTCGACGCACCAGCGCTCGGCAGCCAGCAGGTAGCGAATTTTTTCGGCGCGCGAGGGTTGCGCAATGCGCAGCAATGTCTCGGCGTTGTCCACAAGTACTCCGGTGGGTTTGCCAGAAGCCATTAAGATTTCGCCGCCGTCGATGCGGCTGGCCGCGGTGATTCCAGACTGATTGAGGGCCACCTGGTTGCAGACCACGGCGTGGCCGTCGATGCGCGACAGCACGATGGGCTTGTTGGTCAAGCCGTCCAAGGCTTCAGAGGTGGGCCATGCCTTGTCAGTCCAGTCGTTTTGGTCCCATCCGCGGCCCCGAACAACGGCGACTTCAGGGTGTTCGGCGAGGTAGCGGCGGACGCGCTCCACGCACTCGGACCAGCTGCGGGTTCCGACCAAATCCACGGTTTCGAGGGCTTCGCCGAGGGCCAAAAAGTGAGCGTGGGCGTCGGTAAAGCCCGGGTATACAAAAGCCCCAGCCAAGTCTGTGGTATCGCCCGCACTAGGAACCGCCTCAGTAGACGGAACCACCGCGGCAATCCGCCCGCCGCGCAGGGCGAGGTGCACCGATCGGTAGCTGAGGCTGTCCCCTTGAAATTCCGCAATGTGTGCATTCGTCAGGACGGCGTCAAACTCTGGAGCGGTGCTGCATGCCGCAAGAAGCCCAAAAATTCCGAGTAAAAGGGGGGAGTAAACTGCCTTCATAGCCGCAAGGTAGGCAGCCGCCGCCGTACCTTCGCGCCTCAAACGACGCGCATGGAATCAACTGCCCTTACTACCGTAGACCAAGCCAAAGAGCTCGGACTTTTGCCTGAAGAATTTGATGCGATTTGTGCGCGCCTCGGCCGCGTGCCCAACTTCACCGAGCTGAGTATGTATTCGGTGATGTGGAGCGAGCACTGCTCGTACAAAAACTCGATTGTGTGGCTAAAGACGCTGCCCAAAGAGGGTCCGCACATGCTTGCCAAGGCGGGCGAAGAGAATGCCGGACTCGTTGACATCGGCGACGGACTGGCCTGCGCGTTCAAGATTGAGTCGCACAACCACCCTTCGGCCGTAGAGCCCTACCAGGGCGCGGCCACCGGCGTGGGCGGCATCAACCGCGACATCTTTACCATGGGCGCCCGCCCGATTGCACAGCTGAACTCGCTGCGCTTTGGCAACCCGAACACCGACCGCACCAAGTGGCTGGTGAACGGCGTGGTTAAGGGTATTGGCGACTACGGCAACAGCTTCGGAATCCCGACCGTCGGCGGCGAAGTGTACTTTGACGACTGCTACGAGCAAAATCCGCTGGTGAACGCTTTTTCGGCCGGAATCGTCAAGGTGGGCGGCCAAATCAGCGCCAAGGCGCGCGGCGTCGGCAACCCCGTGTACATCGTCGGATCGTCAACCGGGCGCGACGGCATTCACGGCGCAGCCTTTGCCTCTAAAGATTTGAGCGAGGACTCGGCCAACGACATCCCGTCGGTACAGGTGGGTGACCCCTTTCAAGAGAAGTTGCTCCTCGAGGCGACCATGGAACTCGCCGATACCGGAGCCGTGATGGGCATGCAGGACATGGGTGCCGCGGGCATTACCTGCTCAACCACCGAAATGAGTGCGGGCGGAAACGTCGGCATGACGATCCACCTCGACCGGGTTCCGACCCGTCAGGCCGGTATGCACCCTTGGGAAATCCTGCTTTCGGAGTCTCAAGAGCGCATGCTCGTCGTCGTCGACAAGGGCCGCGAGGCCGAAGTTGAGGCCATTTTTGATAAGTGGGACATTCACTGCGCCCTCATCGGTGAGGTGACCGCGGGCCCCAACGTGCAGTACTACTGGCACGGCGAGCTGATCGGAGACCTTCCGGCCGAGCACCTCGTGCTGGGCGGCGGTGCCCCCGTCTACCACCGCGAGTGGTCTGAACCCGCCTACTACGCTGAGTACCAGAAATTCAACGTCGACAGCGTACCCGTTCCCGCCGACCTTAAGGCCGTGGCCGCCAAAATGGTGACCTTGCCCAACATTGCCTCAAAGCGCTGGATCTACGAGCAGTACGATTCAATGGTCGGAACCATCAACCGCTCGACCAACGCCGCCAGCGACGCGTCGATCGTCAACCTGCGCGGAACCGACCGCGCCTTGGCCATGACCGTGGACTGCAACAGCCGATACGTGCACGCCGACCCCGAGGTGGGTGCGATGATCGCGGTGGCCGAGAACGCCCGCAACATCACCTGCTCGGGCGGAACCCCCAGCGCCATCACCAACTGCCTCAACTTTGGCAATCCCTACAACCCCGAGGTGTACTGGCAGTTCGTCGGCGCCATCAAGGGTATGGGCAAGGCCTGTCTGAAGTTCGAAACCCCGGTGACCGGCGGAAACGTCAGCTTCTACAACCAAACCGCGATCGGCAACAAGGTCGAGCCGGTCTTCCCGACCCCGACCATCGCCATGATCGGCCTGGTGGACGACATCAAGCACGTAACCACCCTCGGCTTTAAAGCCAAGGGCGACTTGATCTACATGATTGGCAGCAGCCGCAACGACCTGGCTTCGAGTCAGTACCTCGTGCACGAGCACGGAATCACTGCATCGCCCGCGCCCTACTTTGACCTCGACGAGGAATACGTAGTGCAGCGCCAAGTTGCCGAGCTGATCCGCGAGGGCGTGGTGGCTTCGGCCCATGACGTGTCTGAGGGCGGACTCTTTGTCACCCTACTCGAATCTGCGATGGCCGGTGGCCTTGGTTTTGACCTTACCTCTGACGCCGAGATTCGTCCCGACGCCTTTTTGTTTGGCGAGGCCCAAAGCCGCATCGTCGTGAGTGTGCGCCCCGAGGACGAGGAACGCTTCCTCGACATCATGATGCGCAACGGCGTTGAATTTGACCTGCTCGGCCACGTGACCAAAGGTTCTATTCGCGTGGACGACGAAGAATGGGGCAATGCCGCGGACTACCGCGAGCTGTACGACAACGCGCTGAATTTCAGCTCGTCGAAGTAAGGTAAAGTTCCGTTAGTGCGCCCGTAAACTTGAGGCGCTCACGGTCCGTGGCTCGTCGAATTCCGTGGGGCTGTAGTGCTGTTTTTGGCAATGTTTGAATTTGATCAAAACAAACATCTGCGTCGATTCCGCTAAGTTTCGTGCTAATTCTGCCGGGATAAGTTCGACGTTTAGTCGTGAGCGGAACGACCACCACGGTACGAAGCATTCGATTAAGCACATTGGGTGAAATCACTAGAGCGGGTCGGATTTTGGCCATTCGGCTTCCGTAGACCGGCCCCAAGTCAACCCAGTAGTAGTGGTACGCGCTTATTCGACCCATACCGACCCGTTGCGTGCATTCGTAGATGGAAGCAGCAGGTCCTGGTCGGACGTTAACGATTCAGTCGCTATCCAACGACGAACGAACCGAGCATTGCGTGTAGGGACCGTCCGCAATGTGCGGCGCGGTCGGTTCTTCAAGCGCAGTCGTGGTTTCATACTGCGAAGGTATGTTTTTTCGAAATGTTCCATACCGCAAACCAACGGCGGCCGAAGCCCCGTAGCCGGTACCAAACGGATTTAAACGCTTGCGCCTAGCGGAGCGTGGCTCCGCAGTGCTGCTTGGCGCCGTCGAGCATGCGCTGTACGGCTCCCTCGACCTGTTGGTCCTGAAGTGTTTTGCTCGGATCTCGGAACGTCAGGCGCACCCCGTAGGACATCGTGCCTTCGGGCAGTCCCTTGCCTTGGTACACGTCAAAGAGCTCAATGCCCTCGAGGGTCTTGACGGGGGCGGATTTGAGGCCCTCGACCAGGGTTCCGTAGGCCGTACCCACGGGCACCACGAGCGCGAGGTCGCGAACCATTTTGGGAAACTTGGGAGGTTCCGCGTAGGCACGGCGTACATTTTGGGCCGCAGCCACCACGGCGTCCCACTGAATAAGCGCGGCCAGAACGGGCTTATCGACGTCGGTCACAGCCAATGCGTGCGCGTCGGGCCAGCCCATGTAGACAAGTGCTTCGCCTTTGGGGCCAATCAGATCGAGGCGACCGGACCAAAATCCGGCCACGTCGTCGCCTGGGCGTTCGGTGAACGAGATTCCGAGACGCTGCAAAAGACCGGTAACCAACCCCTTGAGTACCCCAAATGAGGCGGTCGTATTGGGGCGGCTGAAGTGTGCATCGGGGTAGGTTCCGCACAGCCAAATGCCCAGCTCGCCCGACTCGTAGCGGCCCTCGGTCGTTTGGCCGTAGCGGCGGCCGAACTCAAAAATTGCGAGGCGATCCTCTTGGCGCTTAAGGTTGTACGAAATCGTTTCGAGTCCGCTGTACAGCAGGGTGGGACGCATCACGCCGAGGTCCTGGCTCAGCGGATTCAGAACGTGCACAATTTCGTCTGCCGGGATTGAAGGGTGCTCGGCAAACCACGCGGCGCGGGTGAGCGACAGGTTCATCACCTCGTTCAGGCCTTGAGCTACCAGGTAGTCGGCGGCCACACGGCGAAGCGACTCAGAATTGCGGCGTGGCTCGGGCTGACTGCGCACCCGCAGACCTTCGGGCTCGGCGAGGTTGTTGAATCCCCAAATGCGCAGCAGCTCTTCGGCTACGTCGGCCTCGCGGCGCACGTCCCAGCGGTACACGGGCAGCCCCAGCGTCCACAGGTCGCCTTTTTGGGCCACTACGTCGATGTCGAGCGACTCCAAAATCGATTCACAGACGTCGTCGGGCAAGCGCTCGCCGAGCAGGCGGCCGATGCGGTCCATCGACACCTCGAGGGTGGGGGCTACAAAACGTGCGTCGTTGGAGCGGTTCCAATCGAGTCCCTCAATGCGGGCTTCTGGGAACTGGGCTTCGATCAGCGTCCAAAACAGCTCAAGGGCGGGAAGACCCATGGCGGGGTCTACGCCGCGCTCGTAGCGAAAGCTGGCATCGGTATGAAGCCCGTGCCGGCGCGCCATGGCGCGCGTTACGACGGGGTCAAACCAGGCAGATTCAACCACCACGGCGGTCGTCGTCGCTGAAACCCCTGAGGATTGACCTCCGTACACCCCGGCGAGGCACATGGCCTCGGTGGCGTTGGCGATGACCAGGTCGTCGGCGTGCAGGTTGCGAACTACGCGGTCGAGGGTAGTCAAGGTTTCGCTCGCGTGGGCACGGCGAACGACGAGCGATTCGCGAACGACTGCAGCGTCAAAGCAGTGCAGCGGATGCCCGAGGGCGTGCATCACGTAGTTCGTGGCGTCGACCAACGCGTTGATGGGGTTGAGGCCAATGGCCTTGAGTCGCTGCTGAATGGGCTCGGCCGAGGGCTGGTCTCCGGCGACTCCGGTGATTTTCAGGGCTCCGTACTGGGGGCATGCGGCGGAATCGTGGACGAGCACCTCGGTTGCGCCGCTCCGGGCGGAACTCAGGTCAACCGTCGTCGGTTCGGTCCACATCACGTCGTGGCCGTCGCGCAGCAGCGAGGCGCGCAGATCGCGGGCCACTCCGTAGTGGCTCATGGCGTCCATTCGGTTGGGCGTCAGGCCGATTTCGAGCACATGGTCGCTTTCAAGGCCAAGGTATTCGGCCATGGGCTGGCCGACGGGCGCGTCAGGTCGCAGAACCATGATTCCGGCGTGGTCGTCGCTGAGGCCGAGCTCGTCTTCGGCGCAGATCATGCCTTCAGATGCTTCGCCGCGCAAAGCAGATTTTTTGATCACCAAGGGCTTGTCGCTCCCGGTGGGGAAGAGTTCGGCTCCGACCATCGCGACGGCCACTTTTTGGCCTTCGGCCACGTTGCTTGCTCCGCACACAATATTGAGCCATTCGGGCGCGCCGACGTCGACCTTAGTGACGCGCAAGCGGTCTGCATTTGGGTGCTGGCGCACTTCGCGCACTTCACCGACTACGATTCCGCGCAGCCCGCCCGGCAGGGCGTCGAACACCTCGGACTTTTCGACCTCGAGTCCGGTTGCAGTAAGGCGTTCGCCAATCTCGGCGATGCTGAGGTGTGTCGGAAGGTAGTCCGAGAGCCAGTCCAATGAAATGCGCATGGCGCAAAAGTACTTCGCGCTAGACGAGGCCGAAAATCACCGCGGCATAAAGCGCAAAGCGGGCAAATCGAAACAGAGCCGCCCACAAATACCACTGAAACCGGTATCCTACGACGCCTGCGATGGTGGATACGAGCGGAAAAGGCAACGGGGTAACTGCTGCGAGTACCACGAGAAGTCCCCCAAAACGGCGAATTTGGGTGAATTGGGCTGCGAATTTTTCGTCGACCCAGCGCTTGATTCTCGGGAGGCGATGAAGCTGTTGCCCGATTCCGTAGCTGATGACTCCGGCTAGGTAGCTCAGTGAGGCCAAGATTCCGACCATGAGCCAAGGGTGCGAGAGGCTCTTGGTCCAAATGATAAAGAGGTCGGGGGGGAGGATTCCGACCACAATTTCGCTGGCAAACATCGTCAGGGCCACGAGGTACCAGGGCAGTTCGCCAGTAATCCATTCGGCCGCGGCAGAAAGGTTAAATACGTACTTGTTGAGCGCCCAAAGTACGATGCCAAAAAAGAGCAAGGCCCAGCCCATTTTGCGCAGGCCCTCTTTCATAAATGTGTAGCCGCCGGTAATGATGTAAAAGCGGTGCGTGAGTCGAACCGACCGCCAGAAGGGGCGAATTTTGGGCTTGGGCAGGTGCAGTCGAGGCTTCATCGTTCTAAAGGTACGCCGACACGGACCGCAGGAATCGGGCCAAAGTCACTTTTCGGCAGGTCGCAGAGCTAGGCGATTCGCCCCCAGACCATTCGGCCCCGAGCGTAGTCGCTAAAGCGTGCTCTGAGCGCGGCATGTTCAGGCTTTTCGAGCTGCGGATCCTCGTCCACAATGCGGGCGGCGGCTCGGCGCGCCCATTCAACCAACGGGCCATCGTGCACCAAATTGGCCAGCTTGTATTCCATGACTCCGGACTGGCGCGTGCCCATGAGGTCACCGGGGCCGCGCAGCTGCAGGTCGACGTCGGCGATTTCGAATCCGTCGTTCGTGCGCACCATGGTCTCGATGCGTGTGGCTCCGTCGTCGCTGAGTTTCGACGAGGTCATCAGTACGCAGTAGGACTGCTCGGCACCCCGGCCCACGCGTCCGCGCAGCTGGTGAAGCTGGCTAAGGCCGAAGCGTTCGGCGTTCTCGATTACCATTACCGACGCATTTGGCACGTTGACGCCCACCTCGATGACCGTCGTGGCCACCATAATCTGGGTTTCGCCGCGGGCGAAGCGACCCATCTCCCATTCTTTGTCTTCGGGGCGCATGCGGCCGTGAACGATGCTCACTTGGTACTCGGGCTGCGGAAAATCACGGCACACGCTCTCGTATCCGTCCATGAGGTCCTTGTAGTCGAGTTTTTCAGACTCTTCGATGAGCGGATAAACCATGTAAATCTGCCTGCCGAGGGCGATTTCTTTTTTGAGAAAACCCCACAGCGCCAGGCGGTTGGCGTCGGTGCGGTGCAGCGTTTGAATGGGTTTGCGGCCCGGCGGAAGCTCGTCAATCACCGACTGCTCAAGGTCGCCGTACAGGCTCATGGCAAGTGTGCGCGGAATCGGCGTGGCCGTCATCACCAGCATGTGCGGTGCCGGACGGTTCTTGGCCAGCAACTTCGCGCGCTGCGCTACCCCAAAGCGGTGCTGCTCGTCGACCACCGCGAGTCCAAGGTTGCGAAAGACGACGGGGTCCTCAATCAGCGCGTGGGTTCCGACCAAAAGGTGCAAGCTGCCGTCGGCCAGATCAGCCAACAGTTGCTTGCGGGCGGAACCTTTGACACTACCGGTCAGCAGGCCCACCCTTAATCCGAGGGGCTCAGCCCACTCTTCGAGCGACCGCGCGTGCTGCTGTGCCAAGATTTCGGTTGGAGCCATCATCGCCGCCTGAAATCCGTTGTCAACCGCAAGCAGCATGGCCATAAAAGCCACGAGGGTCTTGCCCGACCCCACGTCGCCCTGAACGAGGCGGTTCATTGCACCTCCTGAACCCATGTCACGGCGGATTTCGCGCACCACCCGTTTTTGGGCTTCGGTCAGTGGGAACGGCAAAATTTCATCATAGAACGTGGTCAAATGGCTGCCCACGCTGGCGAAGCGGTGGCCAGCCCTACCGCGGCCCTGCTGCAGGCGTTGGTAGGCAAAAAGCAGTTGGTCGAGAAAGAGCTCTTCAAAGGCCAAGCGGTTGCGGGCGGCAGATAGGGTTTGGGGCGACTCAGGGTGGTGCATGGACCGCACGGCCACCTCGCGGCGCGGCCACTTTTGGGTTTCGCGCAAGGCTTCGGGCATCCAGTCGCTGCGGTCGCGGGCTGGATCCTCGAGCAGTGCATCAATTTTGGCCGCGAGCCCCCGGCTGTGCAGCTGCATAGATCCAAGTCGCTCTGTCGAGGAGTACATCGGGGTGAGCCCGGCCGCAGCCACCGGCCGGCTCGCGGCGCGCTCAACCTCGGGATGGGCCATGTTCAACCCGTTTTTAAACGCGTTCACGCGGCCAAAAACCACGACCTCTTCGCCCATAGGAAGCCCCTTCTCAACCCAGCGAAGCCCCTTGAACCACACCAGTTCGAGCTCGTCTGGTCCATCGACCAGTCGGGCGGTCAGCCGTTTTTTGGGTCCTGTACCGACGGTTTGCACGCCTGTCAGCAGTCCCCGAACCTGAACCTCAGCCGGGCCAGGCTGCAGGTCGCGAATTCCGAGCACCACGCTGCGGTCGATGTAGCGGTACGGGTAGTGCGCCAACAGATCGCCAAACGTGCGCAGTCCCAGGTCGCCCGCAAGGGCTTCGGCCCGCAGCGGACCGATTCCTTTCAGGTAGGCGAGGGGGGTATCGAGCCAGCGCGAGGACATACCCAAAAATAGGGCTATCTTCCGCCGTCGCTATGGAATACCGTTCCCAAAATGCCCGCCAGCGCGAACTTGGCCTGCGCCTCGCCGACGGAGCGCTGCTCGCCGTCCTCTTTTGGGGCGGAGTCGCCCTGCGCTTTGGCGACCTTCAGGCCGAAAATCCCGCGTACTTTGACCACTACTTGCGTCTGGCAGAGTGGCTCACCATTTTTTGGGTGTTACTCGGCTGGGTGGGGCAGCCCTACCAGCTTGCCGTGGGCGTAGAGCTTCGCACGGTCCTTGCCCGCTTCGTGCGCCAAACTGGCCTTCTGCTGGCCCTGACCGCGCTGCTGGTGGTGTCCCTTAAGACCTATGTGTACTCCCGCGTGTTTTTGGTCGGAATCTTCACCTCGTACCTCAGTCTCGGGGCTTTGCTTCGCGTCGCTTTTGTCCAGGCGGGCCGTGCTCGGTTTCGGCGCGGAATCGGGCTCGTCGGCGTCCAAGGCCTTGGCGCGTCCCCGATGTGGGACCTCATTGCCCGCGAATTGGCCGAACGACCCGACTACGGATACCGCTGGATGGGGACCGTGGACCGCTTGGACGCCGTGGATCCAATTGCGGCAGAACTGTGGTTGACCCCAGACCGGGCGCTGGCCGAGCTTGATACGGCCGAAAACCGCGGGCTGCGCGTGCGCGTGGTGCCCGATTTGGCCGCGCTTCCGGCGTCGCGCACGCAGTGGTCTGCCTTGGGCAACGTACTGCTGCTCGACTGGCGACGCGAGCCCTTGGCCGCGGGCTGGGCGCCTGCGGTGAAGCGGGGTTTAGACGTGCTGGGTTCTGCCATAGCGCTGGTGCTGCTCGCGCCGTTGATGGCCCTGGTTGCGCTGTGGGTGCGCCTTCGCAGCCGCGGACCCGTACTCTTTTCACAGCCGCGCTACGGATACCAAGGCGAGCAGTTTACGATTTGGAAGTTCCGAAGCATGGAAGCCCACGCCGACCCGGACCTTCAAGCGGTTCCCGGCGATGCGCGGGTACTGCACCCCTGGCTTCGCATAACCCACCTCGACGAGCTGCCCCAACTATGGAACGTACTTCGCGGCGACATGAGCCTTGTCGGGCCGCGACCCCACATGGAGAGCGACACGCAGCGCTACGCCGAGGCGGTTCGGGGCTACGGAATCCGGCACTGGGTGCGCCCCGGGATCACCGGCCTGGCCCAGGCCCGCGGCCTGCACGGCTACACCGACCAAGCGGCCATGGCCGAGCGCGTCAAAGCTGATGTGTACTACGTGGAGCACTGGTCGGTTGCACTCGACCTCAAAATCATGCTGGCTACGCTGCTTCGGGCGCGGGGTTGGGTTTAGCTGACGAGCATTTCGGTCAGAACCGATTTTATTTTCTTGATTTCCAGGGTTCGAAGCGTTCCCATGCTTTGGCCCAAACAACTTCGGTCCACCGTTCGAAGCTGATCAAGTACCACCCATGCGGATTGGTTGCCGACGGCAACTGGAACTCTACTTGGATAGGCTTTACTGGTGCGCGTGAGCGGAGCGACAATCAGGGTTCGAAGGTTTCGGTTCATTTCGTCGGGGCTGAGCACGACGCAGGGCCGAGTTTTCTGAATTTCGCTCCCGACGGTGGGGTCAAGATTCACCCAAAAGACCTCGTACTGTTGGCTCACCATTCCTCAAGAAGTTCGCTGTCAAGGTGCTCGGGGAGCAGTAATTCGTCGGCGCCGTCGGCATGCATTTGCGCGAAGGCCTCGTTCCAACCGCTCCGGGGGGCTGATTTTGGACGTACAATAATTTGGCCTTTGTCCAAGATGAGTTCGACGAATTCCGTAATGCCGTACTGAGTGAGGACAGATTTCGGCAAGCGAATTCCCTTTGAGTTGCCGATAGAGACGATGGGCAGTTCCATGAGTGTATTTTGTGACTACAATGTACTAACAAAAATACGAAAAATGTCGACTTATCGGTCGAGCTCGTTCAGCGCCAGATCGTACGCGTCCACCACGGCCGGCCAGCGGAATCCCTGTTCGAGCCGCGCGCGGTGGTTGCGAACCAGGTTGCCTCGACCTGTCCAAGCATCAGAAAGGCCTTTGTGCGCGTCGGTCGCCGTGAAGTAGGCCGCCGCATCACCAAGGATTCCGCGGTTAAAGGCGTTGTCGTGGGCCGCAATGGCGCAGCCCGCGGCCATGGCTTGCAGAAGGCCGGGATTGGTTCCGCCCGCCGAATGCCCGTGGATGTACAGCCCGCACCCGGCGCGGAGCGCAGCCAGCACCTCAGGATCAAACTGGGCGCCCAAGAGGTGGACGTTGGCGCGGCCCTGTAGCGCGCGGCCCTCAGAATTAGCGAACGGACCCACCACGACCACGGGGCAGTGCGGACTCAACGCTTCGGCAGCCACGCGAACGTGGTTTTCGGGCACCAAACGTGCAACAATCAAGGCGTAGCTGCCGGGCTCCAGCCCAAAACGGCGCAGCATCGTTAGGTCGGCCGGCGCGGGATCGTCCACGCCGTAGGCGATTTCGGCGCAAGGCTTGGCGTAGCGCGCGGCGTAGCGCGCCATTTCGGGGTGGTCGGCCACCAGCAGGTCCGCGGCCTCGGCGGCGGTGCGCTCGGCCCACTTGAGGTAGCGCTGCACCGCGGGCGAGTACTTGCCGCGCATCCACTCCAGGCCGTCGAGGTGTACGGCGAGCGGAGCGCTTCCGCGCAATCCCTTGAACGCCAGCCAGGGCGCGCTCGAGGTCGTTCCGAGGGTGAGGTGAACGTCGGGGTGCTGATGGGCGGCGTCGCGCAGGCTCATCAGGTCGTAGATGAACTGGCCGGCGGAGCCCATCCAGGGTTCAGGGTCGCGGTGCACGCGGCGGCGGACTCCCGGGTGGGTCCACTCGCGAACGGGGTGGGTCGACGAAGTTGCCACGTCGACGCGCCAGCCCCGCGCGGCAAGGCCGCGCGCCAGGTGGTCTACGAGTTCTTCGTAGCCGCCATAGCGGTTGGGAAGCCCGCGGGATCCGGTTACCGCCACACGGCCGCGAAGTCCCGCATAAATTGATTCGAGCTCGGCAGCAGCGCGGTCCCAGGTTCGAAGCGGGGCGAGGTCAGAACCAAGCTCAACGTCTGCGTTGCCGTCGGCGGCGCGCACGGCTGATTCCCAGGCTTCGAGTTCAAGGGGCGCCACATGCACCTCGTCGCCCCATTCGGCGGCACCCCCGACTCCGGGCGCAGCAACCACTTGACAGCCAGCTCGGCGGGCTTCGGCAAGGGTGAGGCCATAGGTTTCAAACAGCGACGGAACCAGGATTCCGCGCGCCGCGCCGTAGGCGGCGGCGAGCTCCGCGGGGTCGAGTCGCGGAAGCCATTCCACGTCAGCCCCCGCCGCTCGGGCAGAACGAAGGGCGCGCTCTACAGCGCGGCGGTAGCGCCCGTGGTTGGGTGCGGCGTCGCCGTAAAGGCGAAGGGGTTGCGTAAACCCTCTTCGGGCGAGGCGTTCCCAAAGCTCTAGAGCAAAAACTTGATTTTTAAGGCCTTCTACGCGCGCGGGCAGCAACCATCCGCGGCGCAGGTGGCCGTTGGGTCGCGGCACCAGGGGTAGGTGGTCGGCGCCAGGGCCCACGGTGAACACGCTGAACCCAAGGCCCCATCGGGTGCGCAACAGGTCTGATTCTGCCTCTGTAGTGCTCACTAACGCGTCGGCGCTCCAGGCCAGTTCTTCGGCCAGCTTCGAAGGGCGAAGTACGCGCCATCCCGGCCAGCGATCGTGGCCCCGGGCGGCACGGGCTAGCGCTTTGACGGCCTCTAAAATTCCGCCCGGAACCACCGAAGCCCCCCAAACCCGCTGCGCGTCGTAAGCGCGGTAGTCCACCAGTACGCTGCTGACAACCCACCGAATTCTGGGATTGCGCCGGCGCGCCTCGAGGCACGGAACCTGGTCGGCCCAACGGCCCAAATTGATCGAATGGAGCACGTCCCAGGGCTCGCGGTCGAGGAGGGCGCGCAACTCTGCAATCTCGGTGGCAACTTCAACGCGGTGGCCCCGCTGGGCCAACGCGGCCGCGGTCTGCTTGATCTGCACGGTATCCCCTCCGGGTAGTGCCCAGAGGCTTTTGCGGGCGAAAAAAAGCAGCTTCACGGGCTAAATGTACTGCGGCCGCGGCGTACCTTCGGGGGAATCAACGAACTCCCCGCAGCCATGGCCATTCCAAAGTTTCTCGTAGGCGACAACACCGACCACCCCGACAGCGTATTTCTCATTCACACTGAGTTCCCACGTTTTGTCATGGATCTCGACACCGACGAAATTGAGTGGCTCGACGACGTGGACGGCGAGGACGAGGGTGACTTGACCGACGAAATGGCCAAGTTGCTCGGCGAGGCGCAGGCCTTCTACCAGCGAGAAGTTGATCGCTACGAGGACCTCGAAGACTAATCCCCTATGAGTTTCTGGAACCGACTTCAGTGGCGCCAAAACGCGCCGCTCGCCCTTCCTGTGGTCGCCGGTCAGGTGGGCCACATCGCGGCGTCGGTGGCCGACTCGGTGATGGTCGGCCGGCTCGGAACCATACCCTTAGCGGCCGTTTCATTGGCGAACAGCATTCTCTCGGTTCCGCTCGTATTTGGAATCGGAATGGCCTACGGCCTCACACCCCTGGTTGCGCACGCCCATGGCCAGCGCCGACGTTCGAAGGGCCAGCAGCTCTTTAAAAACGCTGTGGTAGTTAATATTGCGGCCGCGGTACTGATGACGATCATGGCCTACTCGATGGCCTGGGGCGCCGAGCAAACCGGCCAGGATCCGCGCGTGATTGACGCCTACCGCGACTACTTTTTTATCGTATCGCTGAGCTACCTGCCCTTCATGCTCTTTATGGCGGGCAAGCAGTACCTCGAGGGCTTGGGCGAAACTAAAATCCCTATGAGTTTGAGCATTGCCGGAAATAGTTTGAATATCGTACTCAACGCTCTGCTCATTTACGGTTGGTTCGGATTCCCAGAATGGGGCATGATGGGGGCAGGTGTTGCCACCTTGGTTGCCCGTATTGCCATGGCAGTAGGCATGTACGTTGCACTTTTCTCTCGAGGGCGCATTGATGCTGAGGTTTGGGCTGCCGCTCGCGTCACCCTGTACCGGGTGTGGGCGCTGCTCAAACTGGGAGTTCCGACGGGATTTCAGTACATCTTTGAGGTTTCGGCCTTTGCTCTTTCGGCCTGGATTATCGGAACCTACGGAGCCGAAGCCCTCGCCGCGCACCAGGTGGCCATCAGCTTGGCCAGTATAAGCTACATGGCCGCCACGGGCTTGGGGGCCGCCGCCACGATTCGCATCGGCCAGTACCTCGGGCAGCGCGACCACAGTTCTGCCCGGGAGGCGGCGACGAGTCTTTTTGGGCTCACCGTGCTCTTTATGACCTTCACGGGGCTATTGTTCTTGTTCGGACGCAACCTTTTTCCCTTCTTGTACACCGACGACGCGGCAGTTGCGCGGCTTGCGGGTCAGCTCTTAATCGTGGCGACGCTCTTTCAGATTTCCGACGGAATGCAGGCCACGGCCTTGGGCGCGTTGCGCGGAATTCAGGATGTAAAAATTCCTACTGTCTTCACGTTTGTAGCGTACTACGTGGTTGCCTTGCCGCTCGAGTGGATTATCGGTACCTATTTTGACTTCGGAGCCGTCGGCGTCTGGTTCGCCTTGGCCGTGGGACTAACCCTTTCGGCCGGAGCCATGACCTGGCGCTTTTACCGCCGCTTGGCGGTCATGGCGCGTTAAAAACTAAGGATTTACGCGTAGCGTTCCGCGTCGGCCCCACTGATCGGGCTGCCACCGAGGATGTGCAGGCGCTCGACCACGTTGCGCAGTTGGCGCACGTTGCCGGTCCAGTCCATTTGCTGCAGGTGTGCCATGGCTTCGGGGGTCATGTGTTTGGCGGCTCCGTCCAAAAGTCCGAGAAAGTGCTCCACGAGCAGGGGAATGTCGTCGCGGCGGTCGTTCAACGGCGGCACCTCGATGACAATCACACTTAGGCGGTGGTACAAATCTTCGCGGAACCGTCCAGCGGCAATCTCAGCCTTGAGGTCTTTATTGGTTGCGGCCAGTACGCGTACGTTCACCGAGATGGACTTGCCGCTTCCCACCGGGGTAATGCAGTTTTCTTGAAGTGCGCGCAGCACCTTGGCCTGGGCCGACAGGCTCATGTCGCCGATTTCGTCGAGAAAAAGGGTTCCGCCGTCGGCCAGCTCAAACTGGCCCTTGCGGTCCTTGATAGCGCTCGTGAATGAGCCTTTGGTGTGTCCAAAAAGCTCAGATTCAATGAGTTCAGACGGAATCGCCGCGCAGTTCACCTCGATAAAGGCCTGGCGCGAACGGGCCGAAAGCTGGTGAATTTGGTTGGCCACGATCTCTTTGCCGCTCCCGTTGGGCCCGGTGATGAGGACGCGGGCATCGGTCGGAGCCACTTTCTCGACGACCTCGCGCACTGTTTCTAGGGCAGCGGATTCGCCGACCATTTCAAACTTTTTGTCGGCTTTTTTGCGAAGGCGCTGGTTTTCGGCCACCAGTTTTTTGCGGTCCAGGGCCTGGCGAATGGTCGTAATAAGTCGGTTGAGGTCAGGGGGCTTGGCGATGTAGTCGTAGGCTCCGCTGCGGATGCAGCCCACCGCCGTATCGAGGTCGCCGTGGCCGCTGATCATCACAAAGGGCGTATCGCCGTAGTGCTTCATGGCGTGGGCAAGCACTTCGAGGCCGTCGCGTTTGGGCATCTTGATGTCGCAGAGCACTAAATCGTAGCTCGACGCGTCGAGGGCTTCGATGGCCTGGTCGCCGTCTTCGGCCTCGTCAATGGCGTGCTTGGGGTCCTCGTTCAAGAGGATGTTTCGCAGTACGTTGCGAATCGCTTTTTCGTCTTCTACCAGCAGTATGCGCGCCATGGGGTTTTGGGGTCTTGAATGCTGCTCCACACACCCTCTTTGAGGGCGAAGCCGCTAAGGAGCATGCGGCGTGCATTAAGTCGGGCCAAAACTAGGTCGATCTGCCGCGCACTTAAGTGCAGCGTTTCGGCCCGCATAGCGAGCATGCCAGGCATCAAAATTCGTGCCTCGGTCGTGGCGGATTGCACGGCGGCAGAAGCCGACGGCCAATGGTTCAGATTAAACTCGGCCCGGGCTTGGCCCAGTTCGAGTTCTGCGACGCCTGATCGGTGAGCCATAACGTTGTACAGGGTGTCGAACGAGCCGCTTGAGCCCAACAGCACAGGGCACGGACTCGCCTCAAGTGCAGTCCAAAGGGGGTGCAGTTCGGCCACGAGGTGGGCGTCGATCTCGGCCCACTGTGCGGCCGTGGGCGGGTCGCTCGGCAGAAAGCGCTCAAAGAGTCGGGTCACTCCGAGGCTGAAGCTCTCGGCCCAGAGGTTGCGGCCGGACTCGCGGATGATGAATTCGGTGCTTCCGCCTCCGATGTCCATGATGAGGTGGCGCTCGCTGAGCTCGGGCCATGCTTGGGCCGTGCCCTCGGCGATAAAGGCTGCCTCTTGGTCTCCGTCGATAATGTTGATGGGTTGGCCGGTCTCGCGTTCGATGCGGGCGGCCAGTTCCCGTCCGTTGGACGTCGACCGCATGGCCGAGGTGGCGAATGCGAAGCTGCGCGCGGCGCCGTGGGCGCGCGCGCTCGCTAAATGCTGGGCGACGGCGGCGACGGCGCGGTCTTCGGCCTCGGGGGTAATCACCCCGTCGCGGAGTCCGCCTGCCCCGAGGCGCACGGGAATTTTATCGCTGAACACGAGGGCGCCGTCGGCATTCCGCACCAAAAGATTGAAGGTATTGGTGCCCAAGTCGAGAATGGCGGTGGCACTCACGACTTCGGAGCCTCTTTGATCCACACGTCCATTTGCGCAAAAGCGATGGTGATTCCGTGCTTGCGAAACGCCTCGTCAATTGCAAATCGAAGGTCGGACTTCACTAATTCGATGAGAAAAAGCTGGGTCGAATAGAAGTAGAGGCGAAAGACGAGCGCGCTGGATCCAAAATCGCGAAACTGCACAGAGGGCTCAGGGTCCTTCAGTACATTGGTGTTGGCCAGGCCGCACTCGAGCAGGACTTTTTCTACACGCCGCGTATCGCTGCCGTAGGCCACGCCCACTTCGACGTGAAACCTCGAGGTGGTGGCTTGGTGGGCCCAGTTGATGACGCCTTGAGTCGTCAAACGGCTGTTGGGCAAAATCACTGAAATGTCGTCGCGCGTCTTGATCTTGGTGGTTCGAAGTCCGACCTCATGGACTTTGCCGACGATTCCGTCTACCTCGACAATGTCTCCCGCGGCCACGGACCGGTCGCTGAGCAGCACGATTCCCGAAATAAAATCTTTGAACGTATCCTGTAGGCCGAGTCCCAGGCCCACAAAAAGTGCGGTTGACGAGGCGAGAATCACGGTGATTTGGACCCCGACAAAATCAAGCGTGAACAGTACGGCGAGCGTCCACACCACGTACATGATGATTTGACCCAATGCATACGCGGAACCGCGCTCAATTCGACGCCGCAGCACCGCCCGGTTGAGGGCCGTTCGAATCAAAAATGTGATCGTTCGGGTGATCGCGAGAATCAGCAGAACCTGCCCCACTTCATAGACAGTGACGTCAAAGTTTTTGTAGGTCAGCAGCTGGAATTCCAGAATGTTTTCTAAGGTCATGACTGCCTAAGTTACGGCTTCATTCGGATCCACTTCCACAGGTCGGCGTAGGTAGGTTTTTTGCCGTAGCTCAGGATTCCGACGCGGTAAATGCGCCCGGCGACCCAGACCGTGCCCAAGAATCCGAGGACCATGAGCGACATGCTCGCCGCGATTTCGTACCAGGGTACGCCGAACGGAATTCGGATCATCATCGCAATCGGCGCCGAAAACGGAATCATGGATAGGGCCACGGCCAAGGGGCCGTGCGGGTTTTCCATGATGCTCGTTGCGAGAATAAACGTCAGTACCAGCGGCAAAGTCAGCGGAAGCATGAACTGCTGCGTATCGGTTTCGCTGTCGACCGCCGCTCCGACGGCGGCAAAGAGCGCTCCGTAAAAGAGGTAGCCCGAGAGAAAGTAGAACACGAACATTCCAATCAGGGCGGGCAGATTGAGACTTTCGAGGGTCCCAAGGGCCGACTGGATTCCGCTCAATTCAGGCGCCGCTTGGCCGGCAGCACTTAGGGCGGCTACCTGCTCGGGATCGGTCGAAAGCAGTCCCGTCGCGCCAATGGCCGTCGAGGCGAGGGCGGTGAGGGCGATCCAGATTCCGAACTGCAAAAGGCCCACGGTGGCGATACCCAGAATTTTGCCGAGCATGAGCTGCGCCGGCTTGACGGTGGTCACGAGGACCTCGACGATACGTGAGGTTTTTTCTTCGATGACGCCCCGCATGATTTGGGCTGCGTACAAGAAGGTGAACATGTAGATCAGGATGCCTGCAAAAAATCCAACGGCGGTTTTGACTTCGGTTCCAGACGCTTCGCTGCCCTCGTCACTGAGTTCAAACGCTTGCACACTGGCCTCGGACTTGGCTTTGGCCACCACGGCAGGGTCGACGCCAAAGTGCCGCAGCTTGCCTTCGTAGGCAAAGCGCTCGAGTAGGCCTTCGAGTTCGCTTGAGATTCCGAGCGGAGCCGTGCCTTCGGTGTAGAGTTTGGCATTTTTGAGGCTGAATTCGGGGTCGCTGTTGGCGGATTCCGGCACGTACAAAAGCCCGTCAATGTCTTCGCGGGTGCGCACGAGCTCCAGGGCCTGCTCTTCGCTCACTTCTTTGGGGTCAAAGTAGGCCAAGTTGGCGCCGTCGACCTTGGGTGTGCCCGGCAGCACGTAGCTGTGGTCGACGACGATGAGGTTGAGGTCTTCGGTTTCGCTCGTCATGGCAATCACTGTGGGGGCCAGCATCAGTCCGACAAACAGTACCGGACCGAGCACGGTCATGACTAAAAAGCTCTTTTTGCGAATGCGCGTGGTGATTTCGCGCTGGGCTACGAGTAGAAACGGTTTCATGCGCCTTGAACGGTTTGAACAAATAAATCGTGGATGCTGGGCACCACCTCTTCAAATTGGTAGACGTTGACCTGCGGAGCCAGCGCGGCAAGCAGGCGCGACGCGTCGTTAATTTCGGCGCGGAACCGAGCCGCCACGATTCCCTGAGCTTCACTGCGGTGGTCGGTCAGCTCAGCGCCCTCGGGGAGGTTGAGGTTTATCAGACCTTCGCTTCGGTAGCGCAGCACAAACTGCCCCGAGCGGTGGCGGTCTTTGAGTTCTTGAATGCTACCGTGCAGCACATTTTGTCCGTGGTTGACCAGCGCGATGTGGCTGCAGAGCTCTTCGACGCTCTCCATTCGGTGGGTTGAAAAGATGAGTGTGCGGCCTTCGCGGTTCAGGCGGAGCATTTCTTCGCGAATCAGTTGCGCGTTGATGGGGTCAAATCCCGAGAAGGGCTCGTCAAAAATGAGCAATTCGGGCTCGTGCAGCACGGTGGTGATGAACTGAACCTTTTGGGCCATGCCCTTGGACAGGTCGCTAACTTTTTTGTCCCACCAGCTCTGGAGTTCCCATCGCTCAAACCAGCTGCGCAGGCGCTGCTTGGCGTCTGAGGCTGAGAGTCCGCGCAGTTGGGCCAAGTACATCGCTTGCTCGCCGACCTTCATGCCTTTGTAGAGGCCGCGCTCTTCGGGAAGGTAGCCGATGCGCTTCGTGGCGTCGGGCCCCAGCGGAGCCCCAAAAAGCTCAATTCGGCCCTCGTCGGGGTCCAAAATGCGGTTGGCGATGCGAATAAAGGTGGTTTTTCCGGCTCCATTTGGGCCAAGCAGGCCAAACAGGCTTCCCTCGGGAATTTCCATGTCCAGTCCCCGCAGCGCGTGGTGCGATGCGTAGCGCTTGTGCAGGCCGGTGGCGGTGAGTGCGTTCATTAGCTGGTTGCTCGTTACTCGTTACTAGTTGCTGGTTGCTGGTCGCTGGTCGCTGGCGTGGACCACGATTCGAGAAGTGAAATGGCTTCGTCGACGTTGCGCACGGCGTCGACCACCAAGTAGCTTCGCTGGTCTTTTTGCTTCATTTGAAACCGTTGAGGGTTGCGCTGCAGGGCCTGCAAAAATTGGCCCAGCACGTGTTCGGGAATGCTGAAGTTGGCGTCGTCGGGAAAGTAGGCCATCAGCTTGCCCGACTTAATGCGGATTTTCTCCATACCCATCGACTGGCCCAACCAACGAATGTGCAGCGAGCGAAGCAGGTTTTCAGCAGCCCTGGGCAGCGCACCAAAGCGGTCTACCAAGCCGAGGCGGTAGGCCGCCAGGGCCTCGGGGCCCGGTAGTGCGTCGAGCTCGCGGTAAATGCGAAGGCGCTCCTCGACTGAATTCACGTAGGCGTCGGGCAGCAGCAGTTCCCAGTCGGTGTCGAGCTGGCATTCGCGGGTTGCTGACCACCCGCCGCGCTGGTCTTCGTACAGGTCCTTGAAGTCCGATTTTTTGAGTTCCTCTACGGCCTCGGCAAGCAGCTTTTGGTAGGTTTCAAAGCCTAGGTCGTTGATGAATCCGCTCTGTTCGGCACCCAAAAGGTCGCCCGCGCCGCGAATTTCGAGGTCGCGCAGGGCGATTTTGAATCCGGAGCCCAGGTCGCTGAACTGCTCCAGCGCTTGCAAACGTTTACGCGATTCTTCGGGCAATCCGCCGAGGGGAGGCGAAACCAGGTAGCAAAACGCCTTGCGGTTGCTGCGGCCGACGCGTCCGCGCATCTGGTGCAGGTCGCTCAGGCCAAACATGTGGGCGTCGAGGATGATGATGGTGTTGGCGTTGGGCACGTCAAGGCCGTTTTCGACGATGGTGGTGCTGACGAGCACGTCGAACCGCGCCTCCATGAACCCGAGAATCAGCTCCTCCATCTCGTGGCCGTTCATTTGGCCGTGGCCGGTGGCAATTCGGGCGTCGGGCACCAGCCGTTGCAGCATTCCGGCAACTTCACTGAGGTTTTGAATGCGGTTGCTGATGACGTAGACCTGGCCGCCACGGCTGATTTCGTAGGCGATGGCGTCGCGAAGGCGCTCTTCGTTGAAGCCAATCAGGTAGGTGTCCACCGGCTGGCGGTTGGGTGGCGGAGTCGTCATGACGCTCAGGTCGCGCGCCGACATGAGCGAAAACTGCAGGGTGCGCGGAATCGGCGTGGCCGACAAAGTCAGGGTGTCGACGTTTGCCTTGAGGGTTTTGAGCTTGTCTTTGGCGTTGACGCCGAACTTCTGCTCTTCGTCGATGATCATGAGGCCCAAATTCTTGAAATTTAGGTCCTTGCCAAGGATTCGGTGGGTGCCAATGAGGACGTCGATTCTTCCGGCCTCGAGGTCAGCGAGCACCGCTTTGGTTTCTTTGGCGGTGCGCGACCGGTTGAGGTAGTCCACGCGGGCCGGTAATCCGTTCAGTCGCTTACTAAAGGTGCGAAAGTGCTGAAAGGCCAGCAGGGTCGTCGGAACCAAAACCGCAACCTGCTTGCTGTCTGCAACGGCCTTAAATGCGGCCCGCACGGCGATTTCGGTTTTTCCGAAGCCCACGTCGCCGCAAATGAGTCGGTCCATCGGAATCGGCGATTCCATGTCGGCCTTGACGTCGGCGTTGGCCTTCATTTGGTCGGGAGTGTCCTCGTAAGCAAACGAGGCCTCGAGCTCGTGCTGCAGGTAGCTGTCGGGGCTGTAGGCGAAACCCTTGGCTTCGCGCCGCTTGGCGTACAGCTTGATCAGGTCAAATGCCACCTCTTTGACGCGGCGCTTGGTCTTGCTCTTGGCGTTCTGCCACGCAGGCGACCCCAACTTACTCAGCGAGGGTTCCGTGCCCTCTTTGGTCGCATAGGGCGCAATCTTGTGCAGGCTGTGAATGCTGACGTAGAGCACGTCGCTGTCGCGGTACACGAGCTTGATGGCTTCTTGCGTGACTCCGCCGACGTCAATTTTTTGAAGGCCGCCAAATTTGCCGATTCCGTGGTCAATGTGGGCGACGAAGTCTCCCACTTGAAGTCCGTTCAGTTCCTTGAGCGTAAGGGCTTGGGCCTGTTCGTGCTGGTCTCTGATGGTAAACCTTTGGTAGCGTTCAAATAGGTCGTGGTCCACGTACGCCACCAGGCCGGCCTCGGAATCTTCCCAGCCGCGGTGCAGGGCCCCGTCGATCCAGTTGATGTGCAGTTCTTCGCCTCGGTGCACGTCGGCCACAATCGCTTTCAGCCGTTCGCGCTGGCTCTCTTGGCCGCACATAATCCAAAGTCCGCGCTGCGCCGTTCGGTGGGCGTCAAGCGTTTCCACAAGCAGATTGAAATTTTTGGCAAATGCAGGCTGGGCCAGGGTTTTCCATGAGGCGGAATCTCCAGGGTGCCCGTCCACCGCATGGCCGCGCGTGCTCAGTTCCCGTTCCCATTCAGAACTTCGAACGTAGAGTTCGTGGGGTTCCAGGCGGCGCACCACAGTGTGCAAGCCTACAAACGCTTCCTCGGCCAATCGGTACACCCGCTCGAGTTTTTCGAGGGCGACCTCGGGCCGTTCGACCCAAATCAGGGCTGAGGGTCCGGCATAGGCCGTGAGCGATTCCCGGCGTTCGGTGCTGGTTTTGTCTTCGACGTTCGGAACCAGCGTCATTCGCTGCACGTGCTGCAGCGTCAGCTGGTCGACCACGTCAAACGTGCGAATGCTCTCTACCTCAGAACCAAAAAACTCCAGCCGGTGCGGCTCTGGATGGGCAAATGAGAATACGTCGACGATTCCGCCCCGAACAGCAAACTGACCGGGCTTTTCGACAAAATCGACCCGCTCAAAGTGCAGTTCAAAGAGGTATTCGTTCAAAAAGTTTACGTCGAGGCGCGCGCCTACGGCCACTTCCATGCTTCGCGCGTCGAGCTGGCTTCGGGTAATGACTTTTTCGGCCAAGGCCTCAGGGTAGGTGACTACCGCGACGGGTTGGGTTCCGCGCAGCCGATCCAGCACCTCGGCGCGCAGGCCGATGTTGGCGTTGTCGGTCTGGTCGCGGTCGGCATAGGGTCGGCGGTACGAATCCGGAAAAAACAGTACCGAGCCCAAGGGCAG
The DNA here is from genome assembly GCA_039805405.1 of Bacteroidota bacterium. GTDB lineage: Bacteria > Bacteroidota > Bacteroidia > Flavobacteriales > Schleiferiaceae > TMED14. Next base: position 5,991 of record JBDLUG010000001.1, on the reverse strand, counting down.
CAACTTCTCGAGGTCGTTAAAAAAATAGGCCGCCTCTTCTTTGTCGCTGCGAACGACTACTATGGGGCGCTTGAGCTCAAGCAGGGCCGAAGCGGCAACTACGGCGGGTAGTGACCCAGCGGCCCCTGACAGGGCTTCGGGGCTTCCGGGCGCGGCGGCGGTCCAACGGCGTAAAAAATCCGCAACCCGTCGGTCGCTGCGGTAAATGCTTAAGAGGGAACTTGGTTCGGGCACAAATAGCTTCAGCCGCGAAGAAATCCCTCGGCTTCGAGGACCATCGCGGTGGAGCCAGCAAAGTACGGCACGCGCTGGTGAAGTTCCTCAGGCTGAATGTCTAAAATTCGCTGAAATCCGTCGGTCGCCCTGCCTCCAGCTTGCTCAGCGATAAAGGCGAGTGGATTGCATTCGTACAGCAGGCGCAGCTTGCCCTTCGGACTCTTGGTGCCGGTGGGGTAGATGTAGATTCCGCCTTTGAGCATGTTGCGGTGAAAGTCGCTCACGAGCGACCCGATGTAGCGCGAAGTGTATGGCCTGTCGGTGGCCGGGTCGAGCTCCTGGCAGTACTTGATGTAGCGCTTGACGCCGTCGGGGAAGTGTACGTAGTTGCCCTCGTTGATCGAATAGATTACGCCGCGTTCGGGCATGCGAATCGACTCGTGGCTCAGCAAAAATGTGCCGAGTGACGGGTCAAGCGTGAATCCGTGCACGCCGTGGCCGGTTGTATAGACCAAGATCGTCGACGACCCATAGATCACGTATCCCGCGGCGACCTGGGAGCTGCCGGGCTGCAGGAAGTCCTCGAGCTGCACGGGGGTTCCGACCGGAGTGACCCTGCGGTAAATGCTAAAAATGGTTCCGATCGACACGTTGACGTCGACGTTGCTCGATCCGTCCAGCGGGTCCATGGCCACGATGTACTTGGCGTTGGCGTGAATGGGGTCGGTAAAGGCGATAAAGTCTTCGAGCTCTTCAGAGGCGACTCCGGCCACTTCGCCGCGCTGTCGCAAGGCTTTGATAAACACGTCGTTAGCGTATACATCGAGCTTCATCTGGCGCTCGCCCTGCACGTTGTCGTCGTCGGTGGCTCCGAGGATGTCGGCGATGCCGGCCTTATTAATTTCGCGGTTGACGACTTTGGCGGCCAGGCGAATGGCCGAAAGAAGGGCGGTCAGCTCCCCTTTGGCATAGGGAAACATTTCTTGGTTTTCGACCAAGTACTCGCCCAGCGTAATAGCGCGTGCTGCACTCATAGCGTGGTTATCAGGGGTTGCGGTAAAGATAGCGGAATCGCTGTACTTTCGCTGAGTGGAGGCCCATTCCGTGGAAATTATGATTCGCAAAGCCACTGCGGCTGACGTGCCCGCGGTGCTTGGACTCGTGCGCATTTTGGCGGAATTCGAACGGGCTCCCCACGAAGTCACCCTGACGGAATCGCAGATGGTCGCCGACCTAGAGGCCGGTCACTTTGAGGCCTGGTTGGCCTGGAACCCGCACGGAGAGGCCGTCGGACTGGTGCTGTGCCACCGCCGCTACTCTACCTGGAAGGGCCTGACGGCCCACCTAGAGGACCTGGTGGTGCTCGAAACCTACCGCGGCCAAGGACTCGGCCGCCGTCTGCTCGAAGTTGCGGTGGTCTGGGCGCAATCCATTGGGGCCCAGCGCCTCCACTGGGAGGTCCTCGACTGGAACCAGCCCGCGATCGACTTTTATGAGGGGCTGGGTGCCGACCTCAACCGCGACTGGATTCCTTGCCGCCTCGCGGGCGATGCCTTGACTTATTTTTCGCTACGTTATCCCCCTAAGCTGTGAGTAACTGGTCTGTTTTTAAGTTTGGCGGTGCCTCGGTTAAAGATCCCGAAGCTCTGCACAACGCAGTGCGCTTGGTGCGCGCATACGGAACCCATCCGCTGCTTGTCGTCGTTTCGGCAATGGGCAAAACCACCAACGCCCTCGAGCGCTACATACAGGCACGCGAGCTTGGCGACACCACCGGGGCGGCGGCCGAGCTGGCCGCCATCAAAGCCTTTCACGACCACATGGCGCGTGACCTAGGGCTACTTGACGCCGAGCTGCAGGCCCAGCTCGACGACCTCTGGGCCGCTGCAGAGCGCGTGGATTCGCTGCAAGCCTACAACCCGCGCTACGATGCGGTCGTTTCGCTCGGCGAACTGGCTTCGTCGCGAATTCTTACGGCGGCCCTCAAGGCCGACGGCCAAGACGCTGCATGGCTCGACGCCCGCCAAGTGCTCGCCACCGACGCGGTCTACCGCCGCGCCACAGTGGACTGGGAGCAAACATCCGCACGGACCATTGCGGCCCTCGCCCAGCCTGCTGCGGTTACGGTCACTCAAGGCTTCATTGGTGCGGCCCCCGACGGAACCACCACAACGTTGGGCCGAGAGGGGTCCGACTACAGCGCTGCCATCTTTGCCAACGTGCTCAAGGCGAGCAGTCTGAGTATTTGGAAGGACGTTCCGGGTATGCTCAGCGGCGACCCCAAAGTTTTTCCGTCGGTGGTTCGCCTTGAACAGGTTCCGTACCGCGAGGCCATCGAGTTGGCCTTTTATGGGGCCAGCATCATTCACCCCAAGACTATTCAGCCGCTTGAACAGGGCGGAACCACCCTGCGCATCAGGTCCTTTATCGACCCCGAGGCCCCCGGAACCGAAGTGGGCCCGTTTGCCGCGCTGACCCCCGAGGTTCCGTGCTGGATTCGCCACGAAGGCCAAGTGTTGATTGAGGTTTCGAGCCGTGACCTGAGCTTTTTGTCAGAGGGCCACCTCAGCGAGGTCTACCGAATTTTTGCCGAAGAGGGCCTTTTGGTACGCGCCGCCCAGCACACCGCCCTGTCGACCCGGTTTGCCGTAAACGACGACCGCGTAGCGGTTCCGCGCGCCCTCGAACGCCTCAACGGCCCCTACCGCGCCACTGCCGAACACGGCCTTAGGCTAACTACGGTGCGCCGCCCCGACACCGAATCCTTGGCTACGCTGCTCGCCGGAGGTCCGTTGCGCATGGTGTTACGAAATCATGAAGTTGCCCAGGTGCTCACGGCACCGAACTAACTTTGCCCGATGAAGAATGAGCCGCTGATTTCTATTGACGAAGTACGCGGCTTCTTGGGCTGGCCGCCTGCGGCGCGCCCGCTGCTTTGGCTGCTGTTTGCCGTGCTGGGCTGGCACCGACTCAACCGTGTCTATGCCCGATACGCCGACCGCCAGGGCCCTGAATTTGCGCGTGCGTTGCTGGCTTCGCGCGGAATCAAACTCCGCTACTTTCCCAACGACCTCGACCGGATTCCGCGATCGGGAGGCGTGGTGTTCGCCGCCAACCACCCCCTCGGGGCCATGGACGGCCTTGCCTTGCTGCACACAATTGCTGCGGTTCGTCCTGACGTGCGCTTGGTGGGCAACGCGTTGCTCGAGCGCATCGAGCCCTTGAAGCCCTATCTGATTGGCGTCGTTCCGTTTGAGGGCGAGCACCGCAACCCCGTGGCTTCGGGCCGCGGACTCCTCGAGGCCAAGCAGTGGGTCGAAGAGGGCGGAGCCCTGATCCTTTTTCCCGCCGGCGAAGTGTCTGCGTGGTCGCTCGCCCGTTGGGGCGTGCACGACCGCCCTTGGCCCCGCGCGAGTCAGCGTTTTTTGCGCGAAGTCGCCGCACCCGTGATGCCGGTCGACGTTCGGGCCTCGCTCTCGTGGTACTTCTATGTGCTTGGCCTTCTGGGATCCTGGGTGCGCACGGTTCTTTTGCCGTCCGAAGCGGTGCGGCCACGCTGGTTCTTCAGCATCGATTTGCGCTGGGGCAAGCCGCTCAAGCCCGAGCCTGCACAGTCAGCCCAAGAATTCGCCGATGCCGTGCGCCAACGCCGCCGACAGTTGCGCACGGTTAAGCCCACGAAGGCCCGCCGCTGGAAGTTCAAGCTGTTCACCCTGCGGCGCCTCGAGCCAATTGCGCCGTCGGGTTCTGTGCCAGCGCTCACCGCTGAACTCGCGGCGCTACCCGCCGATGCGTTGCTCACCCGGCACCGCGACCTCGTGGTGTACCTCGCAAAGGGCGATGCGATTCCTGCCGTGGTTCAGGAACTGGGGCGTCTTCGCGAAATCACCTTTCGGGGCGTCGGCGAGGGAAGCGGTTTGGCACGCGACCTGGACCGATTTGATACGACGTACTACCATCTCGTCCTTTGGAACGAGTCCGAGCAGGCGATCTGGGGCGCCTACCGCCTGGGCTTGGGGTTTGAACTCTACCAGGGCGGAATCCGTGCCTTTTACCTCAGTCGGTTTTTCAGAATTCGCCGCGAGGCCCATCCGTTTTTTGCCCAATCGCTTGAAATGGGCCGTGCATTCGTTGTTCCCGAGGCCCAACTGAAGCCCATGCCGCTCTACCTTCTCTGGAAGGGAATCGTGCACGTCCTGCTTCGCTATCCCGGCCAGCTGCGTTATGTGGTGGGTTCCGTGTCGGTCTCCAATAGCTATTCACGCCATAGCCAGGCGGTGATGCTCGGATTCTTAAACCGCCACTTCAGGGATGCCTACTGGGCGCGCTTCATCTTGCCGCGAAAGAGGTTCCGCCTTCGGCTCAGGCCACGCGACCGCGAACTGATTGCGCACAGCGAGCCCGCTGATATGCAGCGTTTTGACCGACTTATTGCAGATATTGAGCCGCACAATCTGCGCTTTCCTGTGCTGATCAAAAAGTATGTGGGTCAGAACGCCAAGGTCATCGCGTTTAACCGCGATCCGGAATTCAATACCGTAGACGCCCTTATGTATATGGACGTCAGCGACTTGCCTCAGGACACGCTAAAGCCCGTGCTCGAAGAGCTCGAAGCGGCTCAGTCCCAGGTGTAGATGGAGTAGTGGGCCCCCACCCGGAGCTGCACCAGCGCGTCGGCGCCCTCTTGGTTGGGGCGCGTAAATCCTTCGAGTTGGTCGCCCGTTACGGCGTTGGCGCTGGCCTCAATAAACCACGACCAGTGCTCGCTCATGCGGTGTACAACGCCGATTCCGCCACCTAGACCTGGGCTGTAGTTGCTCCCCTCGTGAAACTCGGTGTCTCCGGGGTACGGAACACTCGTGTTGTACTTCGACTGGCTGATCACACTCGATAGCTGGGCAAACCAGTAGGGTGCGGTGGCGTTCTTCTTCCAGTACCGACCAAAGGGCACTGAGTAATTTTGGATCCGAATGCTCGGCTGCAGGTAGGTGGATCGCACGTCAATCCCCGTAAATCCGTTCACGCCTTCGGTTGACAGCGCATAGATGCTTCCGTAGGCGAGCCCTACATTCCATTCCCACTTTGAGGTGAATTGGAATCCAATGCTTGCTGCGCCATGTCCGCGCGCCTCACTGGCTGCGGCTGCAAACGAGCCCCCATTAAAGTCGCCGGCATAAGTCGAGCTTCCGAATCCTCCGCGAAGGTTTACGGCGTGAAACGATCGCTGTGCAAAAGCTGAAGCACCAAGGGCCAGGGCGGCAATGAGGTATACGGTACGCATGGGGGCGAAGATAATGAATAGTTGCTTGGCTTATCAGCGAGGTTGGCTCGTTGGCTCGTTGGCTCGTTGGCTTTTTGCGCTGCGCGCTAGCGCCGCTGCGCGGCTAATCCCGCTCCGCGGCTAGCGCCGCTCCGCGGCTAAATTTTCTCAAACGGATTATAGTCGTAATAATATGGTTTTGTGGGATATAGCTGTTTCAAGATTTTTGAGAAAAAGTAAAATCCGGTTATAACCGAACGGCAGTAGAGGTTTGCGCCGAGGTGCTGTGTTTTTTCGTTGCTTGTTTCTGGTGCTTGGGAAACGTTGCTTCTCGGCACAAGTAACCAGAAACCAACTATAGAAAGCCAACGAGCCAACCTCGCCAAAAAACAAAACCCGACCAAAAGGCCGGGCTCTGCCAAACAAACAAAATGACTCAGGTTACTGAGCAGCCCAGTGCTTCGCGCTGACGCGACCATTAGGCCCATAGACCAGCACGTAGTGCTGGCTTTGGT